>NZ_JBZVGZ010000004.1:0-138456 GCF_058630335.1 Halorubrum sp. SD41 | reverse complement strand
AGGCCGCCCCGGCCGGCCCGCGCCGCGGGGCGCGCCCCCCGCGGCGGGCCCAGCGGCCCCCGAACCCGGCCGGCGGGAGGGGGCCCGGGGCGGCCCCGCCCCCCAGCGACGAGGCTGGGGAGGCGTGAGGTGCTGTGCGGTGCGGGGCGGGACTCAAAGGGGCAGTCGCGGGGCGGACGCAGGCGTCCACGAGAGCGAAGCTCTCGTGAGCCAATCAGAACGCTTCGCGTTCTGATGACGACGTAAGCACCGCAGGAGCGAGTGAAACGAGCGACGAGGAGCGTGGTTCGAGAGAGCGGAGCTCTCTCGTCATCCCGAAAATCGGAGATTTTCGGGCGACAGCGAGCGTGCGCCCGCCTCGCGGCTGGGGCTTTGGCGGTGTTCGTTGTCCGCCCTCACTTGATCGCTTATAAATAACACTCCGCCGCGTCGGGGGCGCTCTTCGTTTGTTCAGTCCTACCCTCCTCCGATTCGAGAAGTCTCGACCCCCGAACCGCCTCACGATCACCGCCCGTCCCGTGCGGAACCCATTTGCCTCGCCGTCGCGTACGCGTCCCCATGACGTTCAGCCCCGAAACGGACGCCGACCCCGAGGAGATCACCGAGCGCGTCGAGAACACCATCGCCGACAACGACGTGGTGCTGTTCATGAAGGGGAACCGCCTGATGCCGCAGTGCGGCTACTCGAAGCGCGCCGTCGAACTCATCTCCCAGCACGTCGAGGAGTTCGAGACGGTCGACGTGCTGCCCGCGCTGCCGCAGTACCGCGAGGCGCTCGAATCGCACAGCGGCTGGGAGACGATCCCGCAGACGTTCGTCGACGGCGAGTTCGTCGGCGGCAGCGACGTGCTCGCCGAACTCGACGAGCGCGGCGAACTCGCCGCCGAACTGGACGCGGAGTGAGCCCCGGCTCCGGTGCCGGATCCCCGCCTCGAAGCGTGAGACGCCGGACGAGCGCGTCGCGCCGATCTTCACATCTCGAAGGGCAGTCCATATAAACCTACGGTGCCTACGTAGGGTAGGTGCAGCCGTTGCCGCTGCCGCCGTGACCACCGGTTCGATCCCACCGCATTCCACAAACAATGACAGGCCGCGTGTTCCGACTTCATTCGACGCTCGAACTGCCCCTCGAAGACGTAGAGACGTACTTCGACGAAGACCCCGATCTGCCGCAGGAGATCGACGACATCGACATCACGCGTCGAAACAACACACTCATCATCAAGGCCCTGTCCGACGACGAGTCGATCAGCAAGTACACGCCCACGGCGCAGCTGAAGGCGTCGGTCACGGAGACCCGCGTCTGGGAGGAGGAGCCGCCGCGCGCCGGCGGCCCGCAGTGGATGGACGACGAGGAGGAGGAGATCCCCTCCGAGCTCGTCGAGTTCGCCTGCTTCAAGGGCGACCGCGAGACCGTCCTCCAGAACTCCGCGCTCCAGTACCCGATGTTCCGGGTGCTCCGCAAGATCGCGACGCTCTCCGAGAAGGGGACGCTGACCGCGATCACCGAGGAGGACGGCGAGCTCGAGGCGACGCGGATCGTCGAGGGCGAGCCCCGCCCCGCCAGCATCGAGGTCGTCGAGAGCCCGCAGGGCGCCGGCGAGGGCGACGGCGGCGTCAACTGGCGCGACAACGAGTTCATCTCGGACTGACGCGGCGCGAGAGCCACCGAACGCGCCCGACCGAACGCGGGCCGACCGCCGACCCTTTATCCGCGCGACTCCCTCCTCCGGCCATGAGCAACTGGGTGAGCCTCTTCTCCGGCGGCAAGGACTCCTCGTGGGCGCTGTACCGCGCCTTGGAGGAGGGCCTCGACGTCTCGCGGCTCCTGACCGTCCACCCCGCCGGCGACTCGTACATGTACCACACGCCGGCGACGGAGCTCGCCTCGCTCGCGGCCGAGAGCGTCGGGATCGACCTCGTCGAGGTGTCGCCCGACGACTTCGGCGCGGACGACGTGGACGACGCGGGCGCGCAGGGTGACGCCGAGCTGGAGCCGATGGAGGCGGCGCTCCGGGAGGTCGCCGCCGCGGACGGCGTCGACCTCGCGGGCGTCACGGCCGGCGCCGTCGAGAGCGAGTTCCAGACGAACCGGATCCAAGACATGTGCGACCGCCTCGGGATCGACCTGTTCGCGCCGCTGTGGCAGCGGGACCCGGTCGAACTGGCGGAGGAAATGCTCGACGCCGGCTTCGAGATCCGGATCGTCCAGGTGGCGGCGTACGGCCTCGACGAGTCGTGGCTCGGGCGACGCTTCGACGCCGACGCGCTCGACGACCTGCTCGCGCTCCGCGAGGAGTACGGCGTCCACCCGCTCGGCGAGGGCGGGGAGTTCGAGACATACGTCGTCGACGGCCCGCACATGGACCGCCGCATCGACCTGACCTACGACGCGGTGTGGGAGGGCGACCGCGGCCACGTCGAGATTCGGGACGCGGCGTTGGAGTGATTCGGGGCTTCGGCGTTGGAGTGATTCGAAATCTTCTCTCGAAACCGGTCAAAACCCCTCGCTACGGCCAGCTGCCGGCCTGATCGTACGCGTCCACGATCCGACCGATGCCGACGACGTACGCCGCGGTGCGGAGGTTGGGGACGTCGTTCGACTCGTAGGTGTCGACCAGCGTGTCGAACGCGTCCGTGATCACGCGTTCCAGTTCCTCGTTGACGCGCTCCTCGGTCCAGCTGAACCGCTGTCGGTTCTGGACCCACTCGAAGTAGGAGACGGTGACGCCGCCCGCGTTCGCGAGGATGTCGGGGACGACGTGGACGTCGCGCTCGGCGAGCACGTCGTCGGCGTCGGGGGTGAGCGGCCCGTTGGCCGCCTCGACGACCAGCTTCGCGTCGACGTCCGCCGCGAGGTCGCCGTCGACGGCGTTCTCCAGCGCGGCCGGGACGAGGCAGTCGACGTCGAGCGTGAGCAGCTCGTCGTTGGTGAGCGGGTCCGTTTCGGGGTACTCGACCACCGAGCCGGTCTCGGCCTTGTGCGCCTTCACCTCTCGCGGGTCGAGCCCGTCGGGGTCGTGGATTCCGCCGGAGGAGTCGGACACCGCGACCACGCTCGCGCCGAGGTTGTCGAGCAGCGCGGCGGCGATCGAGCCGGCGTTGCCGTACCCCTGGACCGCGACCGTCGCGCCCGAGAGGTCGCGGTCGAGCCAGTCGAACGCCTCGCGGGCCGACAGCGCCACGGAGCGGCCGGTCGCCTCGACGCGGCCCTCGCTGCCGCCGGAGTCGAGCGCCTTCCCCGTGATGACGCCGGGCGCGGTGGTGTTCTCTAAGGTCTCGTAGGTGTCTTTGATCCAGTTCATCTCGCGCTGTCCGGTGTTGACGTCCGGCGCGGGGATGTCGCGGTCCTCGCCGATCAGCGGGCGGAGTTCGGTCGCGAACGCTCGGGTAAGCCGTTCAAGCTCGGTCTCCGAGTAGTCGGCCGGATCGATCGCGATTCCCCCTTTCCCGCCCCCGTAAGGGACGTCGACGACGGCGCACTTGTACGCCATCCAGCCGGACAGCGCCTTCACCTCGTCGCGGGTGACGCCCGGGTGATAGCGGATCCCGCCCTTGTACGGCCCCCGGTCGCCGTTGAACTGCGAGCGGTACGCGCGGACGGTCTCCAGCGAGCCGTCGTCGCGCTCGAACGTCAGGTTGGTCTCCAACACCCGCTCCGGGTTCTTCAGTCGCTCGATGACGCCCGGGTCGGCGTCGACGACCGCCGCCGCGTCGTCCACCTGCTCCCGCAGACTCTCGAACGGATTCGCCTCAGAAGACATACCTCCACGTGCTGGGGGGCCGGGGTTAATTGTGACGGACGCCGCGAGTTCGCGCCGCCGCCGGGTCGGCGCCCGGCCTCAGCGGTCGGCCTCGGGCGCTCGGTCGAGGATCCGCTCCGCCTGCGCGATCAGCGGCGCGTCGATCATCTCGCCGTCGACCTGGAAGACAGCCCGGCCCTCCCGCTCTGCCTCGTCGCGCGCGTCGAGGACGGCCTCGGCCCACTCGACGTCCGCCGAATCCGGCGTGAACGCCTCGTTGATCGGCGCCACCTGCGCCGGGTGGATCGCGAGCTTCCCGTCGTAGCCGAGCCGCCGCGCGAACGCCGCGTCCTCGCGGAGCCCCGCCTCGTCGGAGAAGTCCGTGTACACCGTGTCGATCGCGTCGACCTCGGCCGCGCTCGCCGCCAGCACGACGTGCTCGCGGGCGTACAGCACCTCCGTCCCCTCGTCGGACCGGGTCGCGCCCACGTCGGCGGCGAGGTCCTCGGCGCCGAAGACGAGCGCGTCGGTCGCGTCCGCGGCCGCGATCGACTGCGCAGCGAGAACCCCCGCCGCGGTCTCGACGAGCGCGAAGACGGCGAGGTCGCGCCCGCGCTCGGCGCACAGTTCGGCGACGCGCTCGACCCGGTCGGCGGCCTCGACCTTCGGGAGCATCACCGCGTCGAGGCGGACCTCGTCGGTTCCCTCCTCCGGCCGGTCCCCGTCCTCGCCGCCTTCCCCCAACACGCCGTCGAGGTCGGCCGCCGGCGACTCGGCGGTCAACCGCACGCAGACCTCCGCGTCGGGGTCGAAATCGGGGTCGGCGAGCACCTCGCGGACCGCCGCCCTCGCCTCGTCCTTCCGGCCGGGAGCGACGGCGTCTTCGAGGTCGAAGCAGATCACGTCGGCGCCGGCGTCGGGCGCCTTCCGCATGAGGTCGGGGCTGTCGCCGGGAGAGAACAGCAGGCTTCGTCTGGCCATGTCGAGGCCTCCCCGGCGTCCGATATAAATCGTTGGCGTCTGCGGTGGACGATTTATAAATAACCGAGACGGTGCGGCGGCGCGCGCCGGTGAGCGGCCGACAGGCCGCGAACCGCACGCGCGAGGGAGTCGGGCGCGACGAGGGCGATCGAAGAGAGCCCGAAGACGCGCCCGACGAGGCTGGGGAGGTGTGAGGTGCGGTTGCGGTGCTGGGCGGGATTCAAAGGGGCAGTCGCGAGGACGAAGACGCGTGACGCAAGGACCGCAAGGAGGGAGCGTTAGCGACCGACTGAGGACCGTAGCGAGCGCATCGAGTCCTCGCGACTGGGGCTTTGGCGGTGTTCGCCGCCGATCAACTAGCAGTTATTTATAAGCGAGCGGCTGGGGCTTTGGCGGTGTTCGCTGTCGATCCGCAGTCAGCTATTTATAAACGAGCGGCTGAACGCCGGACGGAATCACCACGAACGACACCCCGATAAAGAGCGGTACCGATTTCACGTCACCGAGTGACCGGGAAACCATGACGGGACTGTACTACGAGGAGTTCGAGGTCGGCGAGACCATCGAACACGCGAAGCGACGGACGATAAGCGAGGCGGACAACCAGCGCTTCTGCGACATGACGATGAACCAGCAGCCGCTCCACCTCGACGCCGACTTCGCCGGGGAGACCCAGTTCGGCGAACGGATCGTGAACGGGCTGTACACGATGTCGCTCGCGGTCGGCCTCACCATCCCGGAGACGACCGACGGGACCATCGTCGCGAACCTCTCGTACGACGACGTCGAACACCCGAACCCCGTCTTCCACGGCGACACGATCCGCGCGCGGTCGACGGTCACCGACAAGCGGGAGACGAGCGACGGCGAGCGCGGCGTCGTCACCATGCGCGTGGAGGCGTTCAAGGTCGTCGACGGCGACGACGACGTCCTCGTCTGCGAGCTCGAGCGGACGGTGCTCTCGGAGAAGCGGCGGGCGGACGACGGGAGCGAATAGGCCGGCCAGGCGGCGACCCGAGACCGCGGCGTCGGCCCCGGTCAGTCCTCGCTGGCCAACAGCAGCCCGAGGTAGGAGGTCCGGACCTGGTCGTCCGCGTCGAGGCCGAGGCGGCCGAGCGCCTCGACCGCCGCGTCGCGCGCCGCGTCGACCTCGCCCTCCGCCTCGACCTCCCGCTCGATCTCGACGTACTCGTCGAGCCCGCTCACGGCGTCGAGCGTCACCGTGAAGCCGTCGTACGACCAGAACTCGCGGCGCTTCTCGACGGTCGCGGCCGGCTCGAAGCCGAGCCCCGAGAGGACCGCGGCGAGGGCCTCGCCGTCGTCGACGCCCGTCTCGTGTTCGGCGCGCGTCTTCGAGGCCGCCTCGAGGAGCGGTCCTTTATAAGTGACCGTCGCAGACGCGTCGGCGTCGGCTTCCGCAAACGCGTCGACGTCGGCTCCCGACGACGGTCCGTCCTCCGCCGCCAGCGGCGTCTCGCGCCGGATACGGAGCGCCTCGTCGGTCTCGGCGAACTCGCGGTGGGGCGCGTCGTAGTAGGTGTCGCGCTGGCGGCGCGCGTCGACGCGCTCGGCGCCGGCCTCGCAGAGGCGCTCGCGAGTCGCGTCCAAGTCGGCCGGGACCTTGATCTCGACCTCGTACATGCCCGAAGGTGCGGCCGGGGCGTTCATAAGCGGCGCGGGACTCTGCGGACTTTCGCGGCGGCCGCCGGGACCCGCTCGCCCGGCACCGCACACCCCGAACCGCCGCAGTCTCCCGTTCGCCGGCGGCCTTCGGGCCGAACCGTGCTTCTTAAGGGTGTAACAGGTGACGTTCGGGTATGAGCGATCAGGAGCAAGCGGACGCGGCCGACGAGGCCGAGGAGACCGAGACCGAGACTGACGCCGACGGACTCGAAGACGGCGACTTCGTCCGCGTCGCGTACACGATCCGCACGGCGGACGACGGCCGCGTCATCGACACGACCGACGAGGAGACGGCCGAAGACGCCGAGATCGACGTCGAGGAGTACGAGTTCGAGCCCCGCATCATCGCGCTCGGCGCCGGCCACGTGTTCCCCACCGTCGAGGAGGCGTTCGTCGGCGGCGCCGTCGGCGACGAGGGCACGGTCGACGTCCCCGCCGAGGACGCCTTCGGCGAGTACGACCCCGACGAGGTCGAGACGGTCAAGGCCGACAAGATCCCCGAGGACGACCGCTACCCCGGCGCGCAGGTCCAGATCGACAACCAGCAGGGCCACCTCGAGACGATCATCGGCGGCCGCGCCCGCGTCGACTTCAACCACCCGCTGGCCGGCGAGGACCTCGAGTACGAGTACGAGATCCTCGAAGCGATCGACGACCGCGAGGAGCAGGCCGCCGGCATGCTCGGCATGTACCTCCAGGAGGCCCCTGAGGTCCGCATCGAGACGGAAACGGAGGAAGAGGAGACCGTCACCGAAGACGACGACGGCGAGGAGACCGTCGAGACCGAGGAAGTCGAGAAGGACGTCCTCTACGTCACGGCGACGCAGGCGATGCAGATGAACCAGCAGTGGATGTTCCAGAAACAGCAGATCGCGCAGGACCTCATGGACCGCCTCGACCTCGACCGCGTGGTCATCGAGGAGGTCATCGAGGGCGGCGGCATGGGCGGTCTCGGCGGCATGATGGGCGGCATGGGCGGCGCCGGCGGCGGCGACGTCGACATCGAGGAGGCGCTCGAGGACGTCGACGTCGACGCCGACGAGATCGCCGACGAGATCGACGAAGAGTAGTCGACTCCGCTTCCCTCCCCCGCGATTCTACCGTTTTTGTTGGCCGGCGAGCGACCGCCCCGCCGGGCGAACGGATCCCTTTTGCCCGGCGGCGCGTCCACACCGAGTATGGAGATCGAACGGGCACGCGAGGACGCGCTCGTCGCCGGGGTCGCGGGCGCGGCGACGGTCGCGATCGCGCTGCTGTCGAGTTTCACCGGCGTCGTCTCGGCCGCGACGCTCCCGACGCTGGCGCCGCTCGCCGTGTACGCGCTGTATCTCTTTTCGCGGAAGGGCGGCCCGTACGGGGCGCTCGATACCGCGCGCAACTGGGCGGTCGCGGCGGGCGTCGTCGGCGCGGTCGTCCTCCTCGGGTCCGCTGCGCTGTAGGCTGGGAGCGCGACGGGTCGACCCCGTCAGGCGATGTCGCGGCTCGTGTCGACGGCGACCTCGTCGGTGAGCTTCAGCTTCAGCGGCTCTTCGAGGGCGGCGCCGCCCCGGAACTTGGGGACGACGAGGCGGTTCGCGATCTCGGTCCCGGTGACGGTGGTGCGCAGGTCGAACACCACGTCCGCGACCTGCTCCGTGACGCGTCGCGTCTGCGGGTCCTCGCCGCCGCGGAGCGCGTGGAGCAGGGCGACGCCGCCTGCGTCGACCACCCGTGACCGCACGCCGTCGAGGAACTCGGCGTACGCCGCCGGCGACGCGCTCTCTTCCAACGGCTCCACGGAGTCGACGATCAGCGTGCTCTCCTCGGGGAGGTCGCCGGTCAGCGACGCCACCTCGTCGAGGTCGCCGGCGTCGTCCGTGGCCTCGACGGTCGTCTCCTCGTCTCCGTCGCGGCTGAGCGCCGCCGCCACCGCGTCGGCGGACCGGACGGTCGTCAGGTAGCGGCACTCCCGGACCCGGGCGAACCGGTTCAAGATGAGTTCGGACTGGCTGTCGGGGTTCGCCTTCAACACGACGACGCTACCGCTCGGGAGCCCTCCGCCGAACTGTCGGTCCAGCACCGAGATCCCAGTCGGAAGCGTCTCCATACGATCGCTGCCGCCTGTGGACGCTTGGGTCTGTCGATGGCGGCCCTCTCGGCCGGTCGCGACCCCGTCGTCCGCCGTTTCGGTGCCGCCGGTGGGGGAGATCCTCACGCGATCTGCCACCCGCTCGCCGCCGCGGTCTCGCCGAGCCGCGAGGCGAGGCCGTCGTACGCGCTCCGGACGCCCGGATCGGACAGCGGAGCGGCCCCGCCGTCCGGAATCGCGCCGAGAACGGGACATCCGAGGAGCGTCGACACCCGGTCCGGCACGTCCGTCTCGCCGATCACGACCGCTCCGACCGGCGGACAGTCCAGCCGGCGGGCGATCGCCGCCGTCTTCGCGGCGTCCCGGAGCGCTGCGCGCCTGAGCGGCGTCGCGATCAGCGCGTGGTCCGCCGCCCGCAGGGGCGCGGCCACGTCCGGAGACGCGCCCGCCGGACTGTCGAGCAACACCGGTGCGCCGTCGGGGGTCGCGCCGTCGAGCGCGTCGAACGTCGCGCCCGCGTCGACCGACCGCGGCGCGTCGGGCGCCGCGAGCACCGTCGGCGCCGAGCGATCGGGGCGGACCGGCTCCGTCCCGCGGACCGCGTCGAGGACGGTCCGCGTGTCTTCTCCGTCGGTGCGGGGGCGGGCGCCGACCGGCGAGCCCTCGGCTCCGGTCTCCGTCGGGGCCTCGGGCTTCGTCTCCGCGGCCAGCCGTGCGAGGTTCGGGAGGTCCCAGTCGGCGTCGGCCGCGACCACCGGCGCGCCGCGCCGCGAGAGCGCGCGGGCGAGCCCGAGGGTGGTCGTCGTCTTTCCGCTTCCGCCCTTGCCGCCGGCGACGGCTATCACGGCGGGGATGGGTCGGTATTCGGTATAAAGAGTCGGCCGCGGTCGCAGCGCGGTACGGCGTTCAGCTCACCGTGACGGCGGGTTCGAGTCGCGGTCAGTCCTGACAGCAGCCGCCGGCCTCGCCGCCGAAGTCGACGGCGAGGGGATCGGAGATCGCCTCGTTGACCGCTTCGAGCGTGTCCTCCAGCTCCTCCTGCGCGTCGAGGTACTCGCTCATCACCGGCATCGAGTGGAGTTCGTCCTGCGCCTCCTGGACGCGCTGGAGGTCGTCGTTCGTCGCCTGTCCCGTCTGCCGGGCCTGCATGAACTCCGCGCGGAGCTGCTCGAACTCGTCGATCCGCTCTTGTACGTCCTCGTCGCGCTGGACCGCGGCTCTCGCCTCCTCGAAGCGTTCGTACTCCGGGGTTTCGGCGATCCGCTCGCCGAGCTCTCGGCCGAGGTCCTCGATGGAGACCTGTTGGACGCTCATATCCGGACATCGTGGCCGAGCGGTTTGAACCTGCCGGAGCCGGGTCTCGGCGTCGGCTTCTGACGCCCGTTACGCCGTCTGCGACGCGACGAACTCGACCACCGCTTCGAGCTCCTGCGGGCCGATACCGTGGCCGCCCGGGAAGCTCCCGCTCGTGACGTCGGCGCCGACGGCTTCGAGCCGCTCGACGGCCGCGCTCGTCCGCGACTCCGGGATCACGCGGTCGCCGGCGCCGGCGCCGACGAAGACCGGTTTGCCCTCGATCCCGTCCGGGTCGAGGTCCGCGTGTGACTCCGCGAGGTAGCCGTGGAGCGCGACGACCCACGCGTAGCGGTCGGGGTCTTCGAAGAGGAGCGAGAGGCTCGTGATCGCGCCCTGGCTGAACCCGAGCAGGCCGATCCGGTCGGCGTCGAGCCCGTAGGCGCCGACCGCGGCCTCGACGCTCTCGACTATCAGGTCGAGGCTCCGGCGGAAGTCGTCGGCGTCGGGCTGGCTCGACTCCAGTCCCCCCGCCGAGAGGTCGAGCTCGTACCACGTGTACCCGCCCTGGAGCGGGTCGGGCGCGCGGAGGCTGACGACGTGGTGGTCGTCGGGCAGTTCGGCGGCGACCGGGAGCAGATCCTCCTCGTCGGCGCCGCGGCCGTGGAGGACGAAGACGGCGGGCGCGGGCTCGCCGTCGGCTCCCTCGTCGGGCGCGACGTGAACGTGTTCGAGCGGAATATCGGTCATCGGTCCGCGGTTGGCGAGGGCGGGGGTTAGGTCCGTCGGCCGCGGCAGCGCGTCGTCACGGGGGTCGGCGGGGATACGGTCGAGTCGACGCCGTGAATTTATAGTTCGATCGCACGAACGGTCCGCGTATGCGTCCCCGCACCCTCCCCCTGCTGGTCGCACTGCTCCTGTCCGTGACCGTCTTGGCCGCCGCGCCGCCGGTCGACGCGCGCGCGCCGCCGACGCCCGTCTGCGGCGTCTGCGAACTCGATCGGACGACGCCGGACGGCGACTCCGTGGTCGCCGGCGAGAGCTCGCTCACCGTCACACTCCACGGTAACGGGTCGTCGACGTGGGAGGCGCGGGTCGATCTCGCGGCCGGCGGCGACGCGCTCGCGGCGAACGGGTCGCTCCGTCGCGCGGTCGTCACCGACGCGGTGCGCGACGGGATCGCGGACCCGAAGGATGTCGACGTCCGAGTTGACGGCGACGTACTGGCCGTCGATTACCGCGATCCCAACGCCACGGAACGATACCTCGGCGCCGTGGTGTTCACGCCGCTGACGCCCGCGTCTCCGCGGGTTCCGTTCGTCATCGGCGGCGAGGGGACGCGGTACCTCGGCGCCGATCGACTCACCGTCCGCGGCGAGCCCGGGTGGGAGGTCCGGGGCGACGCGCCCGGCGGCGGAACCGGAGACGAGTTGGTCTGGTCCCGCGAGGACGCCGAGCGCGACGACGCGGAGCGGGTGCCCCTCGACGTCGACCGCGATCCCGTCGCAGTCGAAGCGGGCGCGGTGCTGCCCGGCGTTCGGGCGTGGATCGCCCGACTGCTCACCGGAAACGGCTTCTGAGACGGCGGCCGAGCGGCGACGATCACGAACGTCGGGGACGGATCTCGGGGTCGAACGCGCCGTTTAACCGTCCTGCCGCACAATTCGTTCGATATGAGCGGCTCCACGGAGGGCGACCTCACGAAGACGGGGATGGCCCTGAAGCACGACCGCGAGTGGGACTACGAACTCGACCGAATCCTCGAGGCCATCGAGGAGCGCGACGCCTCGAAGGTCGGTCTTCAATTTCCCGAGGGGCTCAAGCGCCGCGGCCCGAAGGTCGCCGACGACCTCCGCGAGGTCGCGCCCGACGACGTCACCTTCATGCTGTCCGGGCAGCCCTGCTACGGCGCCTGCGACCTCGACACGTACCTGATGCGCCGCACGGACGTGTTCGTCCACTTCGGCCACACGCCGATGAAGGAGTCCGACAGCATCGTCTACGTCCCCCTCTTCTCGAACGTCGACCCCTTCCCGATCATGGAGGACGCGCTCGAAGAAGAGCTGACCTCACCGGAGGAGGACGCCGACGTGGGCCTCGTCACGACGGCCCAGCACATGAACCGCTTCGAGGAGATGACGGACTGGCTGGAGGAGCGCGGCTACGAGGTCCACACCCGCCGGGGCGACGACCGCCTCACGAAGGAGGGGCAGGTGCTCGGCTGTAACTACGCCTCCGCGGACATCGACGCCGAGCAGGTGCTGTACGTCGGCGGCGGGAAGTTCCACCCGGTCGGGCTCGCGATGGAACACCCCGACAAGCGCGTCGTCATCGCGGACCCGGTCAACAACGCGGTGTCGGTCGCCGAACACGACCAGTTCCTCAAGCAGCGCTACGCCGCGGTCCACAAGGCGATGGACGCCGAGAAGTGGGGCGTCATCTTCTGTACGAAGATCGGCCAGGGCCGCTGGGAGAAGGCCCAGGAGATCGTCGACAACAACGAGAACGCCTACCTGATCACGATGGACGAGGTGACGCCGGACCGCCTGCGCAACTTCGACATGGACGCGTTCGTCAACACGGGCTGCCCCCGGATCACGACCGACGACGGTCCGCGGTTCCACAAGCCGATGTTAACGCCCGGCGAGTACGAGGCCGCAATCGGCGAGAAGCCGCTCGACTCGATCGAGTTCGACACGTTCCACGACACCTGGTAGGGCCGCGCGGAGCGCGAGGTTCGCTTTTCAGAGTCCGTCGAACTCTTCCGGCGGTGGGATCGCTTTTTGAAGATGATTTCTCCGTCATCGATCGCCTAGCACAGAGGTAGCGGCGAGTGATAACGGGAGTGAGTATCGCAGATCGCCGGCCGCGATGTCGTATTTAAATAGTCGTGAGCGACGGCGACAAACGCTTATAAACAGTGGGCGGTGGCGCGTGCCTGCGAGCGGCCGACAGGCCGCGAGCAGCACCGCGCGAGGGACGCGGTGAGCGCTCGGAGAGCGCGAACCGCGAGGCTGGGGAGGTGTGAGGTGCCGTGCGGAGCGGTTCGGGGTGGGACTCAAAGGGGCAGCCGCGAGGACGGCGCAGACGACGTAAGCACCGCAGGAACGAGCGAAGCGAGTGACGAGGAGCGCAACGAGTGTGCGCCGTCCTCGCGACTGGGGCTTTGGCGGTGTTGTCAGCGGATCCGAATTCGGCTATTTATAACCGAGCGACTGGGGCTTTGGAGGCCCTCACCGCAGCAGCGTCAGTCACTTATAAACAACCGACAGCAACACCGCGATCCTGCTTATAAATAGCCTCACTCACGACGTACTACACGTACTCCCGCTACCGATCGGGAAGCAGCATCCCTCTGCCGGCTGATTCACTCGGTATGACTCTTAAAAGTGGAATTTCACGGAATCCGCTTGCTGATCTGATTCCGTCCCGACCGGCCGTCACGCCTCGCCCGGCGGGTTCACGAACAGTCCGTCGACCACGAGGACGCCGGCCGCGAGCGATCCCCCGGCGACCGGAAGCGTGTAACCCCGAGCGAGGAGCGACGCGGCCGTGTACACGGCGCAGAACGCGAGGGGGATCGCGAGCAGAATGATGTCGGCGCGCTCGATCCCGCCGGAACCGATCGACGCAACCTCCCCGTCCCGCCCGCTCATTCCATGTACCCCAGGTCTCGGAGCTTCTGCGCCATCTGTTTGGCCTCGGTTTCGGAGACCCCCTCGTCGGACTCCATCTCCTGGACGACGACGTGTTTCACGAACTCCTTCACCGAGCCGAACGGCTCGTCCTCGATGTACGCCTCGACGTCCGCGACGAACTCCTTCCGCAGCGAGATGGTGGTGTAGTCGCTCATTGCCGGATTCCTCTCGCCGTGGCCTGATAAATCTTAATTACATCTAATTACCGTCCGTTGTGCTCCGCGGACCTCGGTCCGCCGACGGACGACGGGTGTGAGAGGACCGCCGTGCCGCGGCGCCGAACGTGCCGATTCCGCCGGATCCTCCGCCCTTTTGGGGGAGCATCACGTCGATCGGATCGATGACGACGAACGACGGCCACATCTCCACCACGCACATCGGTAGCCTGCCGCGACCGCCGGAACTGCTCGACCTGCTCACCCGCCGTCAGGACGGGGAGGCGGTCGACCCCGACGAGTGGGACGAGACGGTCGCGGACGCGACCCGCGACGTCGTCGACCGGCAGGACGAGGTCGGCCTCGATTCGATCAACAACGGCGAGCAGTCCCGCGTCTCCTTCAACTGGTACGTCGCCGACCGGCTGAGCGGCATCGACGGGAAGCGGGAGACGGAGCTGTGGGCCGACCTCCAGGAGTTCCCCTCCTACGCCGAGGAGACGTTCAAGACCGACGTGATCGACCTCTCGATGCACCCGGTCGTCAGCGAGGCTGTCGAGTACACGGGCCGCGAGGAGGCAGCGGCCGAAATCGACGAGTTCACCGACGCGCTCGCGGCCGCCGACCGCGACGTCGACGACGCGTTCATGACCGCGGCGTCGCCGAGCGTCGTCACCGCCACGCACGTCGACGATCACTACGGGGATTACGAGGAGTACCTGTTCGCGGTCGCGGAGGCGATGAAGACGGAGTACGAGCTCGTCGCCGACGCGGGCCTCACGCTCCAGATCGACGCCCCGGAGCTGCTGACGGTCGGCCACACCGCGGCGTACGCGGACGAGCCCCTCGAAGCCGCCAAGGACGCGACGCGCCTCCACGTCGAGGCGCTCAACGAGGCGCTCGCGGACGTGCCCGCCGAGCAGGTCCGGCTCCACACCTGCTGGGGCAGCTACGAGGGCCCGCACCACCTCGACACCGACCTCGCGGAGATGCTGCCGCTGATCTACGAGGCCGACATCACCGGGCTCAGCGTCGAGCAGGCGAACCCGCGTCACCAGCACGAGTATCGCGCGTTCGACGAGCACCCGGTGCCCGACGGCTGGACGCTCATCCCCGGCGTCGTCGACGTGAAGACGAACGTCATCGACCACCCGGAGACGGTCGCGGACCGCTTGGAGCGCGTCGCGGGCGCGGTCGACGACGGCACGCCGCTGACGGCCGCGCCCGACTGCGGGTTCGGGACGCAGGCCGGCCTCGGCATGGTCGACCCCGAGATCGCGTGGGCGAAGCTCGAAGCGCTCGTCGAGGGCGCCGAGATCGCGAGCGAGCGGCTCGCCTGAGCCGGCGCGCGCCGGGGGTCACTCGCGGCCGACGACTCGCTCGACGTACGCGACCGCCTCCGCCGGCGACGCCGCCGCCTCCACGCCGTCGACGTCGTGGGTGTCGAGCCCCGCGACCGGGCGCCCCTGCGCGATCGCGAGCCCGATCTCCGAGAGCGTCCCCGGACCGCCGTCGACCGCGATCGCGGCGTCGCCGTTCATGACGACGAGCGCGTTTCGCGCGTGACCCATCCCGGTCGCGATCGGCACCGCGACGTGCGGGTTCGCGTCCCCGCGGTCGTCCGTCGGCAGGATCCCGACCGTCTCGCCGCCGGCCGCGCGGGCGCCGCGGCAGACCGCCTCCATGACGCCGCCGAGGCCGCCGCAGACGACGACGTGGCCGCGCTCCGCGAGCCGCTCGCCGAGCGCCGCCGCGACCGCCGCCGTCTCCCCGTCGATCGAACTGCCGCCGATGACGCTGACGCGCATGGTTCGATCCTGAGCGCGGGCGACGGTAAAGCCGCCCGGTTACGCCGCATTCGGGTCCGAACCGACGTTTCGTCCGATTCTCGTCGTCGAGACGGCCACTGAAACCCTTATCCCCCCTCGCCGTGAATGAAGGCTATGACGTACGATACCGTCGTGTTCGACAACGACGGTGTCCTCGTGGGCCGCACGCGCTTCGACGTGCTCCGGGAGGCGACCCGGGACGCGTTCGAGGAGTGCGGCGTCGAGGAGCCCGATCCGGACGACGTAGAGCAGATGACTATCGGTGCGACACCCGGCAGCGTCGGCACGGTCTGTCAGACGTACGACCTCGATCCGGGGTCGTTCTGGCGGACGCGCGACGACGTGGTGTCGCGGGCGCAACAGCAGGAGGCCCGCGAGGGGCGAAAGACCCCCTACGACGACCTCGACGAGCTCCAGGACCTCGACGTCCAGATGGGGATCGTCTCGTCGAACCAGCAGGCGACCGTCGACTTCCTCGTCGACCACTTCGACGGCTTCGACCGCATGGGCGCCGCCTACGGCCGCGAGCCCACGATCCACTCGCTCCAGCTCCGCAAGCCGAATCCGCACTACATCGAGCAGGCGCTCGGCGACCTCGACGCGGGCAACGCCTTGTTCGTCGGCGACAACGAGTCCGACGTCCGCGCGGCCGAGAACGCCGGCATCGACTCGGCGTTCATCCGCCGACCCCACCGCCGCGACTGGGAGCTGAACGTCTGGCCAACCTGGGAGATCGAGCGGCTCTCCGACCTCCACGACATCGTGGAGTGAGGCCGCGTTCCTCCCGCGCACTCCGCGTCTCGGCAGCGACGCGTCGACCCCGTCGGCAGCGACCCGGCGCGCCGCCGATGAAGCGTTTAAATCGCATGGCGCGTAACTCGCGCTCGTGACCGACTCGCCCCCGTGGGCCGACCTCTTCGGCCACCCCGAACCCTACCCCGAGCAGGCCGACGGCATCGACGCCGCCGTCGACGCCGCCGACGACGGCGGCTTCCTCGCGCTGGAGGGCGCCTGCGGGACGGGGAAGACGATGCTCGCGCTCACCGCCGGGCTCGACCGCGTCCGCGACCCGGACTCCGAGTTCGAGCGCGTCTTCGTCCTCACCAGCGTCAAACAGCAGCTGCGCCAGTTCGAGACGGACCTGCGGACGATAAACGACGACCTCCCGGACGAGTACGACCCCGTCTCGGGACTCACCCTCGTCGGCAAGGCGGACGTCTGCCCGTACGCGCGCGAGAACCGCGGCGGGATCGACCGCGAGAACGTGTACGAGCGCTGCGAGGGGCTCCGCGAGCGAACCCGGAATCTCGTCGGCGACGGCGGCGCGACGACGACCTCCAACCTCGTGAGCGAGGCGCGGAGCCAGCAGGTGGGACTGATGGACTCCGGATCGGTGGCAACCGCCGGAGGCGCCGCGGGCGGCGCGTCCGGGCCGGGCGACGCGTCCGACGAGGGCGGCGCGCCGGCCGCCGACTACCTCTCCGTCGACGGCGAGCCGACCCCGTACCGCCCCGACACCGAGGAGTACGACGACGTCGAGTTCTGTCCCTTCTACGCCGGGTTCCTCGACGATCTCCCCGACGACGGTGATCAGGCGGAGGCGGTCCCGTTCGACGTCACCGAGCTCGGCCACGTCGACGCCGACGAGCTCGTCCGGCTCGCCGCGGGCCACGGCTCCTGTCCCCACTCGGTCATGGGCGCGCTCGTCCCCGAGGTCGAGGTCGTCATCGGCAACTACTACCACGCGTTCGACCCCGTGACGACCGGGACGTTCACCGGCGCGCTGCTCGACGACTCGACGTTCGTCGTCTGCGACGAGGCGCACATGCTCGAACCGCGCGTGCGCGACCTCGTGAGCGACGCGGTCGCGGACGCCAGCCTCCGCGACGCGGAGAACGAGCTCACCCGGGTCGTCCAGCCGCTCTCGTTCGAGAGCGCGGGCGCGGAGTCGGACGACGCCGCCTTGGTCCGCGGCGAACTGGAGGACGCGGACGTGGCGGTCGAGGAGATCGAGGCGGTCCGGGAGTTCTACGCGGACCTCCGCGGCGAGCTCGACCGCCGCGTGACCGCGCACCTCGACCGCGAGCGCCCGGACTGGCGGGCGTCGATGCGCGAGCTCGACGACGAGGAGATCCCGCTCCGCGACCCCGAGGAGCCGGGCGAAGACGAGATCACGGCGTGGGCGGACGGCGAGGGGTACGGGGAGCGCGTCTGGGCGCGCGCCGAGCAGGTCGGCGCGGTGGTCAAGCGCGTCCTCGACTCGCTGGAAGACGAGGACAAGCAGCGCGCGGCGCCCGGCGTCGGCCGCACCCTCAACGCCTGGTACCGCGAGGGTCACACCGACTTCTTCCGGGCGATCGAGCTCGAACGCACCTTCGACGAGACGGAGCCGCCGGACTCGTGGCGCCGGGCGTACAACGCGCGCCTCGCGCTCCACAACTGCCTCCCGAGCGAGCCGATCGGCGATCGCCTCGCGGAGTTCGGCGGCGGCGTCCTCATGAGCGCGACGCTGGAGCCGATGGACCTGTTCCGGGAGGTGACCGGGCTCGACCACCTCGCGGAGCGCGGGCGCCCGGTCGTCGAGCGAACCTACGGGCTCTCCTTCCCCGAGGAGAACCGGGCGAGCCTCGCGGTGGACGCCCCGAAGTTCACCCATCAGAACCGCGGCGCGCCGGGCGAGGAGAACCCGACCCGGCTCGCGCACCTCGACGCGACGGCGGCGGTCGCGCGCCGCGAGGGGAACGTCCTCGTGGGTACCCCGAGCTACGCGGAGGCCACGTGGATGGCGGAGTCCCTCTCGGAGCGGCTCGACAAGCCGGTCCTCTTGGACGAGTCCTCCGGCGACCGCGAGACGGAGTCGCTGAAGGACGACTTCTTCGCCGGCGACGGGAAGGTGTTGGTGACGAGCCTCCGCGGGACGCTCACGGAGGGCGTCGACTACCGCGGCGACCGGCTCTCCGCCGCCGTCGTCTGCGGCGTCCCGATCATCAACACGGCGCGGCCGCAGACGCGGGCGGTGATCACCGCCTACGACCGCCGGTTCGAGTCGGGCTTCGAGACGGCGCTCACCGTCCCCGCCGTGCGGAAGGCCCGGCAGGCGGTCGGCCGCGTCATCCGCGGTCCGGACGAGCGCGGCGTCCGCGTGCTGCTCGACGCCCGCTACGCGCGCGACTCGTGGAACGGCGTCCGAGAGTACCTGCCCGAACACGAGCGCGAGGAGTACCAGCCCGTCAGTCCCGACATGCTGGAGGTCGCGCTCGACCGGTTCGAGTCGACGCCGCAGGCGAACGGAGGCGGCTGACCCGGCGGCTTCGTTCGGGGAAGAGGGTCGATACCACGCGGCTAACGTGCCGTTCGACGCGAGTAGGAGGCGCGTAACTAGGGTCTCGGGGGACGTGTGTCGAGGTATGGAACCCCCCTCTCCCGGCGAGCTGTACCACGTCGTCTGTCGCGAGTGCCCCTTCGAGCGGCTGATCGGTCTCGCCGGCGACGCCGACGCCTACGGCCGGGACCACGCCGCGGACACCGGTCACCGGGTGGCGGTCGACCGGATCGAGTGACCGGGGTTCTCCGGGAGCCGAGCGACGTCCGGTCCGCTCAGACGACGTTCGAGTCGATGTCGCGCGGGAAGTTCGTGAGTCGTTCGGTCCCCGACTCGGTGATCGCGACCGTGTCGGAGTGGCGGTACCCGTACTCGTCGGTGTAGATCCCGGGTTCGATCGTGTACACGTGGCCGGGCGCCATCACGGCGTCGTCGCCGTCGTAGCGCTCGCCCCAGCCCCGGTCGATGTACGGCGGCTCGTGGGCGCCGAGCCCGATGTTGTGGCCGACGTGGTGCTGCGCGAGGTCGGTCACGCCCTGCTCCTCGAAGTACTCCCAGACGACCTCGTCGACCTCGGCGACCGGCACGCCCGGGCCGAGGGCGTCGATCGCGAGCGTCTGCGCCTCCAGCATGAGCTCGAAGTAGTGCGCCTGCTCGTCCGAGTAGCCGCCGACGAACATCGTCCGCTCTAACTCCGAGCGGTACCCGTCGACGTTCGCCGTCGCGCCCGTGACCAGCACGTCGCCCTCGGAGAGCCGTTCGTTCGGGGTGTGTCCGTGGGGGAGCGCGGTCTCCTCGCCGGAGATGTAGCCCGCGTGGACCGGTCCGTCGCCGCGGACGCGGACGCTGTACGCGTCGCCGAGCGCGTCGAGCATGGCGCGGGAGGCCTCGGTCGACGCGCGCTGCGAGACGGTCGCCGGGTGCGCGCCCGGCTCGGAGAAATCGGCGAGGTAGCGGTGCCCGAGGTTGGCCCACTTGGCCGACTCGCGGATCAGGTCCACCTCCGCGTCGGACTTCGCCCAGCGCATCCGGTCGACCCACGACTGCGTCTCGACGTCGAGGGACTCGGAGAATGCGGGCCCTTCGTACCCCATCACGCCCGGCGGCCCGTCGGCGTCGGCGGCGATCGCGTCGGCGCCGAGGTCGTTCAGCATCTCGACGGCGACCGCGACCGGCTCGCCGCCCGGGTAGTCGAAGTAGTCGTGGACGGCGTCGATCCGCGGGTTGGGATCGACGCGCTCGACCTCCAGCCGCGGCACGGTGACCTCGACGCGGTCGTCGGTGACCGCGAGGACGACCGGGCGCTCCGTCTGGATGTGGTGGAAGCCGGTGAGGTACTCTATCGCCGTCGCGCCGACCCACGTCGCGGCGTCGGCGTCGGTCTCGGCGAGCCGGTCCCGGACCGCGGCGAGCCGGTCCGCGAACGCCGACTCGGGGAGTCGCGTGGCCATGGCTCAGGATACGCGAACGCGCTGATAAACGGTCGGGTAGCGGAACGGCGGTGCCGACGGCGTCGGTCCGGTGCCGGCGCCGTCGGCACCCCGGCCGCCTCAGCTCTCGCGGCGGGCGAACGCGAGGTTGCCGGAGACGTTCTTGATGTAGGCGGTCACGGTCTCGCCCTCCTGCGCGCCGGGGACGAAGATGGTGTACTCGCCGCGCTCGGCGACGCCGTCGCCCTTGCGGCCGGTGCCGACGATTTCGAGCTCGTACGTGTTGCCCGACTCGACGGCGTCCTCCTGCCGCTGGGTGTCGGAAGTGTTCTGCTTCGCCACCGGGCGGAACGCCCCGCAGGCCTCACAGCGGAGCATCGGCGTCCGGTTCTCGGTCTCCAGTCGTGTGTCCGGGAGGCCGCACTCGGAGCAGGTGACGAACGACTCGATGTACGAGTCGATCGCGGCCTGGAAGTCGCGCTCGCGGAAGTTCCCGCTGTAGCGCGCGCGGCCGTCCTCGTACTGGCCCGCGGTCCCCAGCTCCTGCTGGATCTTCGAGTGGACGTGTTCTGGCTCGCGGCTCAGGGCGTCGGCGATCGCGGAGAGGTTCGTCAGGCGGGTGAACGCGCCGTCCTTCTGCCATTCCGGATCGGGAACCGACAGTCGCTCGTCGGAGCCGCCGAGGTCCGGTACCTCATCCATCGCGCGGTCGAGGCTCGATTCGTAATCCATACGCGAGGAAACGACAGCGCGACGGAAATCGCTTCCGGGTTCGGTGGCGGCGGCTCTGGAAGGCAGAGACCGTGTTAGGAAGGGAGCAGTCGGCCAGGAGTTGGTCGCCTTCGAAAGAAAATAGCGGGAGGTAGATTTGAACTACCGATCTCCGGGTTATGAGCCCGGCGGAATCTCCTGGCTATCCCATCCCGCTATCGTAGCACAATCGGGTGCGACTGTTAAGGGTTCTGATCCCGACGCCGGTGTGCGATTCGTCCACGCGTCCGCGGCGGTCGCGCACCCTCGCGCGGGCGCTCGAATCGCTCCGTCAGACCGCACCGAGCGGCCGCGTCGCGGCCCGCGGCTCGCGGTCACTCCTCGCTCGCGTTCCCGTCGTCGCCCGCCGACTGCGCCGCGACGGCCTTCATCCGGATCCGGAGCGCGAGGACCGCCACGAGGGCGAAGCCGACTGTCACGGCGACGTCGGCAGGGTCGCCCGAAAGCGCCCGCTGCGCGGTGAGCCCCGCCATCAGCGCGAACATGAACGACAGCAGTCCCGCGATCGGAATCACGTACCCCTCGTCGAACGCCGACCCCTCGGACCCGTCGCTCATTTCCCACTCCTCCGCGGCCGACCGTGAAAAGGCTCCCGCGACCGTCCCTCCCTTGCGTCGGCCGCAAACCATTTTACTCATCATCGATAGTGACAGACGATGCACAAGCCGCTGTTGACGACGGACTTTCTGGACCGGGCGCGGCGCCACTACGCCGACGAGGAGGCGGTCCTCGCGGTCGACGGGACGCGGTACACGTACGCGGAGCTCGGCGAGCGCGCCGACCGCTTCTCCGCCGCGCTTCAGGAGCGCGGGATCGAGAAGGGCGATCGGGTCGCGGTGCTGGACCCGAACACGCACTACCACTTGGAGGCCGCCTACGGCGCGATGCAGGTCGGCGCGGTCCACGCGCCGCTGAACTACCGGCTCACGCCGGACGACTTCTCGTACATGCTCTCGGACGCCGGCGTCGACGCCATCTACGCCGACGCGGAGTACGCGGAGAACGTCGAGGCGGTTCGCGACGAGGTGCCCACGGAGACGTTCCTCACGAACGACGCCGACGCGGTCGAGGGCGACTGGGAGTCGTTCGACGCCGCGCTCGACGACGCGGACCCCGACGCCTACGAGCGCCCGGAGATGGACGAGGACGACGTGATCACGATCAACTACACCTCCGGGACGACGGGCGACCCGAAGGGCGTCTGCCGGACCCACCGCGCCGAGACGCTCCACGCGTACCTGATCTCGATCCACCAGGAGATCACCGACGACGACGTGTACCTGTGGACGCTGCCGATGTTCCACGTCAACGGGTGGGGCCACATCTACGCGATCACCGGCGCGGGCGCGCGGCACGTCTGTACCCGCGGGGTCGACGTCGCGGAGGCGTTCGAGCGGATTCGCGAGGAGAACGTCTCGTACTTCTGTGCGGCGCCGACCGTCCTCAACATGCTCGGCGACCACCACGCCGAACACGGCGGCGAGACGACCGGCGACAACGACGTGCGGGTCGCCACCGCGGGCGCGGCGCCGCCGGAGGCGACGATCCGGACCGTCGAGGAGGAGTTCGGCTGGGACCTCAAACACGTGTACGGCGCGACCGAGACGGGCCCGCTGATCACCACCTCGGACGCGAAGCGCCACTTCGACGCCGACGCCGACGACCGCTTCGCAGTGAAGAAGACGCAGGGCATCGGCTACCTCGGCACCGACGTGCGCGTCGTCGACGAGGACGGCGAGGACGTGGCTGCCGACGGCGAGACGATCGGCGAGATCGTCGTCCGCGGGAACCAGGTGATGGACCGGTACTGGAACAAGCCCGAGGCCACCGAGGAGGCGTTCTCGGAGCGGCTGGAGGGGTACTACCACATGGGCGACCTGGCCGTCGTCGACGAGGACGGCTTCGTCTCGATCCAAGATCGGAAAAAGGACATCATCATCTCCGGCGGGGAGAACATCTCCTCGATCGAGTTGGAGGACACCCTCTTCGAACACGACGCCGTCTCCGACGCCGCCGTCATCCCGGCGCCCGACGAGCGCTGGGGCGAGACGCCGAAGGCGTTCGTCGTCCCGGAGAGCGGCGACCCGGACGACGCGGGCGCGACGCCCGAGGAGCTGAAGACGTTCGTCCGCGAGCGCGTCGCCGACTACAAGACGCCCGGCGAGGTCGAGTTCGTCGAGGAGCTCCCAACCACCGCGACCGGGAAGATACAGAAGTACGAGCTGCGCGAGCGCGAGTGGGACGACGAGGAGCGGATGGTCGGCGAGGGGTAGCGAACCCCGGACGAGTTCGCGAGGCGTCTCGGGCGGTCAGCGGCTCCGTCTTTCAGCAAGCCGCTCAGTTCTGGTCGGCATCCGCGCCGCTCCGGTCCGCGCCGGTGCCCTCCTCGTCGCCGGCGTCGCCGCCCCGAACACCCCCCTCCTCGTCGCCGCCGGCGTCGCTCAGCCGGTCGGCCTCGATGCTCACGCCCGGCGGAGTCACGACGAGGAAGCCGCGGAAGTGCATCAGCTCGCCGTCCATCTCCTTCACGTCGCGCGCGAAGGGGGCGGCGAGCTCGTTGAGGTCGCCCTCGATCGACAGCACCAGCGTGTTCCCGTAGTCGACGCTGCGGACCCACTCCTCCGGGTCCGTCGTGCCGTCCAGCACGCCGAGGACGACGTCGCCGGCGGCCGCGAACGCCTCGTCCATCTTCTCCTCGGCGTCCCGCAGGTCGAGGTCCCAGTCGCTCATACCTTGGGGTCGACAGGCGGCGGCAAAAGCGTTCGGGACCGGAACCCCGTCGGCGGGGCCGCCGTCGCGCTCGCCGGTTCACGGTGTGATTAAGTGCGTCCCCGCCCGATCGCAGGGCATGGAACGCACGCGGCGGTCCCTGCTCGCGGCGGGTGCGACGGTCGGCGTCGTCGGCGCGGCGGGGTGTCTCGGCGGTGGCGGCGGCACCGACCTCGACCTCAGCGGCGTCGAGCTCGACACGGGCGAGTACGACTGCGAGCTGACGGAGCCGTCGGACCCGAACCTCGACTACCGGCCGACCCTCGGCGACCCCGAGTCGGACGTGGTCGTTCAGGCGTTCGAGGACTTCACCTGCGGGCACTGCGCGAGCTACAAGCTCAACCACTTCCCGATCATCCGCGACGAGTACATCGAACCGGGCGAGATTCGGTACGAACACTGGGACTGGCCGATCCCGGTCGACGAGACGTGGGCGGTCCCCGTCGCGAGCGCGGCCCGCGGCGTCGGCGCGCGCAACGGCGACGAGGCGTTCTTCGAGTTCGCCACGGCCGCCTACGAGTCGCAGGGGAGCTACAGCGGCGAGGCGATCGGCGCCGCTGCGGAGGCCGCGGGCGCCGACCCCTGCGCGGTGCTGTCGGACGCGCGGTACGCGGCGTACGGAGAGGCGACCGCGGACGACAGGTCGGAGGGCGCGTCGATGGGCGTCGAGGGGACGCCGACGATCTTCGTGAACGGAAGCCCCGTCGAGGAGGGGTACGGCGCCCAGTCGATCGCGGCTGCGATAGACGCCGAGCTCTGAGACGCGCGCGACGAGCCCGGTGGGAACCGAACGGGCACAGTCGCGACCGCCGAGCGAATATTCCCGGAACGTCGATCTTTTGGCCGTTCGCCCCGTTTTATAAGTAGATGAGCGACGCCGATCCCTCCGTCGAAGCCGACGACTCCGGCCGCGTCGACGCCTCGGTCGACGGCGACCCGTCCGCCGCGGCCGAGGCCGACGCCGGCGAACGCCGTCGCCTCGGCGCGGTCGTCCTCGCGGTGCTGATCTCGCAGGTCCTCCTCTACCCCGGCGTGCCGGACCTCGTCGTCGCGCTCGGCGCCCCCGCCGGCATCGACGCCGGAATGTGGTTCCTCGTGGCGGAGTTCGGTGCGTTCGTGACGTTCGCGGTCGTCTGGGGCGCGCTCTCGGACGCGCTCGGAACGCGGATCCCCCTGATCGTCGTCGGTGCGCTTGGCGGCGCGACGTCGTACGTCGCGCTCGCGTCGCTACCGGGACTCGGACTTGGCTTCGAGGCCGCACTCCTCGTCAGGGTGGTCGGGGGCGCGCTCACCATCGGCGCGTTCTCGCTGTCGATCACCCTCCTCATGGACCTCCGCGGCGGCAACGGCCGCAACATGGGAGCCGCGGGACTCGCAATCGGGCTCGGGGCCGCGGTGGGCTCGGTCGTCGGCGGGACGCTCGCCGATCTGGGCGCGCTGTACCCGGTGTACGCCGGCGCGGTCGTGCTGGCCGCGGCGGGCCTGCTCGCGGCGACGGTCGACGACCGGGCGGTGACGTCGGCGACGGTATCGGGAGTCGACGCCGAAGCGACCGAGACCGACGAGGTCGGCTTCCGCGACGTGCTCGCCCGCGCGCGGACGACGCCCGGACTTCTCGTGCCCCTGGCGTTCGGCTTCGTCGACCGGCTGACTGCGGGCTTTTTCGCCTTGGTCGGCGTCTACTACTTTCAGGACCCGGCGACGTTCGGGCTCTCGGCGGCCGGCGCGGGCGCGACGCTCGCCCTCTTTTTTGTCCCGTTCGCGCTGCTTCAGTCGCCGTTCGGGGCGCTCTCGGACCGGATCGGGCGCTTCCTCCCCGTGGTAGCCGGCTCGCTCGCGTACGGCGTCGTCACGATCGGCGTCGGCGTCGCGCCGGCGTACCCGATCGCCGCGGGGCTAATGGTCCTCGTCGGCGCCTGCGGCGCGCTGATGGCGCCCGCGACGATGGCGCTCGTCACCGACCTCGTCGAGCCGGAGGTCCGCGGCGCGGCGATGGGGCTGTTCAACGTGTTCGGCTCGCTCGGCTTCCTCACCGGCTTCCTCATCGGCGGGGGCGCCACCGACGCGTTCGGCTACACGCCCGCGTTCCTCGCGGTCGGCGGGCTGGAGCTCGCCATCGCTATCGCGCTACTCCCGGCGGTCCGGTCGATATCGCCCGGCGCGGGCGTCGTCGGCCGGCTCGGGGCCGAAGGGTAGGGGGCCGGCGGATGACACGAGGTCTCTCCCCGAGCTGCCGGCCGCCCCGAGGCGAGGCCTTTTAACCGGCGCAACACCTCGGATCCCGTAACCGATGGACCTCCTCGTCGTCGGCGCGGGCGAGATCGGGCGCTGGGTCGCCGACACCGTCTCGGCCGACGCCGCGCCGGTCGACGCGAGCGTCGCGTTCGCCGACCACGACCCGTCCGTGGCAGCCGACGCCGCGGCGAGTCGCGACGCGCGGACGGTCGACGCGGACGGCGATTCGACCCACGACGCGGTCTGCCTCGCGGTGCCGATGTCGGCGGTGCCCGCGGCCGTCGAGGCGTACGCGCCCCGCGCGGAGGAGGCGATCGTCGACGTCTCCGGCGAGATGACCGACGCGGTCGCGGCGATGCGCGAGCACGCTCCCGGCCTCGAACGCGCGAGCTACCACCCGCTGTTCGCGCCGCCGCGGGTCCCGGGGAACGTCGCGGTCGTCGTCGACGAGGGCGGGCCGGCCGTCGAGGGGCTCACCGCGTCGATCGAGGCCGGCGGCAACGACGCCTTCGAGACGACCGCCGCCGAACACGACGAGGCGATGGAGACGGTCCAGGCCGGGGCCCACGCCGCGGTGCTGGCGTGGCGGCTCGCGGCGGAGCCGGTCCGCGAGGAGTTCCACACCCCCGTGTCGGCCGCGCTGGAGGAGGTCGCCGACACCGTCACCGAGGGGTCGCCCGGGGTGTACGCCGAGATCCAGCGGGCGTTCGACGGCGCCGAGGACGTGGCCGACGCCGCGGCGGCGATCGCCGAGGCGGACGACGAAGCGTTCGCCGACCTGTACGAGCGCGCCCGCGGCGACCGCGAGGGGCGGGACCGGCTGGAGTGAGACGAGGCGATGAGACACCAATGATCGACAGAACAGCGGTCCGGAACAACGCGAACTACCTGCGCAACGTCAGACCGATCGACCCTGAGGAGATCGCCGAGTACATCGAGGGGAGCCCGCACCCGGCGGTCGTCCGCGAGACGCTCCGCGAGGAGGCGTTCGATCTCCGGCTTCGCGAGCGGGAGGACGCGACCTTCGTCCCCGTCGAGGAGACCCCAATCGACCCGCCGGGCTGGGCGCCCGAGGCGCTCCCGGAGGCATACGCGTTCGCGGTCGAGGACCTGCTGGTCCGCGAGTACGGCGCGAACTGGCACCGCGGGGAGTCCGGCGACGCGCTCCGCGAGCGCGTCCGCCGGCTGAAGACCGACTACCTCTACGAGAACGAGGTCGAGTACGACCGCGTCGCGGCGCTCGGCTACGCGATCTACCACCTGCCGGCGTACTACGCGACGGTCGGCTACGTCCTCGACGACCTGACCGAGAACGGGCTGCTGGACCGGACGCTCCGCGTCCTCGACGTTGGCGCGGGCGTCGGCGGGCCCGCGCTCGGGCTCCACGACTACCTCCCCGACGACGCCGTCGTCGACTACCACGCCGTCGAGCCGAGCGCGGCCACCGAGGTCCTCGACCGAATGTTAGAGGAGACCGGCCGCAACTTCCGGACGACGGTCCACGAGACGACCGCCGAGGCGTTCCTCGGGCTCGAAGGGGGCGGCGAGGGCGGCGACGCCGGGGGGGCGGATCCCGCGACGGACGACCCCTTCGACCTCGTTCTCTTCGGCAACGTCCTCTCGGAGCTGGCCGACCCGGTCGCGGTCGCGGACGCCGCGCTCGACGCGCTCGCGCCCGACGGGAGCTTCGTCGCGTTCGCGCCCGCGGACCGGAACACCGCGATCGGACTCCGTCGGGTCGAGCGCGAGCTCGTCGCGTCCGGCGGCAACCCGGGGCGCGACGCCGAAATCTACTCGCCGGCGCTGCGGCTGTGGCCCGACGCCGTGCCGAGCGACCGCGGCTGGTCGTTCGACGTCGCGCCCGACATCGCGGTCCCGCCGTTCCAGCGCCGGCTCGACGAGGCGACGGCGCGGGGCGAGACCGACGAGCCGGGCGAGTTCGTCAACGTCGACGTCCAGTTCGCCTACTCGATCCTCCGCCGCGACGGCAAGCGCCGGGTCGACGTCGAGGCGAGCGCGGAGCGGTGCGCGCGCATGGCCGAGTCGGAGCGCCACGTCACCGACCGGGTGAACCTGCTCGCGGTGAAGCTGAGCCACGACTTGAGCGAGGGGGACAACGCCCTCTACCGCGTCGGCGACGGCTCGCAGGCGACCGACCACTACCTCGTCTGTACCCGCGAGACGGCGCTGAACCGCGACCTCCGAGAGGCCGGCTACGGGTCGGTCGTCTTCGTGGAGAACGGGCTCGTCCTCTGGAACGAGGACGAGGGGGCGTACAACGTCGTCGTCGACGACGAGACGGTCGTCGACCTGGTCGCGCCCTGAGCGGTCGCGAACGCTGCGACCCTTCTCTGTCGCTCAGTCCCCCGCGACGGGCTCGATCAGCTCCGGCGCGTCGACGCTCGGCGAGTTCACCCGCGTCGACACCGGGTGCGCGGCCAGCTCGTCGCTCGGGTAGGGATCGAGCAGGGCGGCCGCCTCGTCCGCGTCGCCCCCGAGCCACGTCTCCTCCTCGCCGGCGTCGGGGTCGAGTATCACCGCCATCCGGTGGTGGAGGTCCGCGACGAGGTCGTTCGGCTCGGAGGTCACGATCGCGAACGTCTCGACGACGCCGTCGTCGTCCCCCTCGCTTCTCTCACCGCCCGCGCTCCCGCCGCCGAACGCGCCGAGGCCGGTCTGCGTCGTCTCCGGTTCGGGCGGCTCCCACCGCTCGTAGATGCCGGCCATCGCGAACGGGCGGTCGTCCTCGAAGGCGACGCGGTAGGGGGTCTTGCCCGACCCCCGCTCGCCGTCGACCCACTCGTAGAAGCCGTCGGCGGGGACGAGGCAGCGCCGCCGCTCGAAGGCGTCCGCGAAGCTCCGCTTCTCCCGGACCGTCTCGGCGCGGGCGTTGATGAGATCGAACGACTCGTCGGCCCACGAGGGCGTCAGTCCCCACTCCATCCGCGTCGCTTCGGACGGGTCCTCCTCGGCGATCACCGGGAGCGACTGGCCGGGCGCGCAGTTGTAACTGGGTTCGTGGTCGCCGAAGTCGGCGCCGAACCGCGCTTCGAGGTCGGCGGTCGGGGTGAAGAGGGTGTAGCGGCCGCACATGTCGACGAGCTTGGGGCGGGACTCACTTAATCTCGCGACGTTTCCCTCGCTCCCGGCAGCAGGTCCCACCGATCCGCGATCACTCCGTCGACCCCGGCCGCGAGGAGCCGCTCCGCGTCCTCGCGGTCGCGCGCGGTCCACGCGTTCACCGCGAGCCCGGCCTCGTGCGCCGCGTCGACGAACCCCGGTCCGGTCGCGAGGTCGATCGGGGGATGGACCGCGACGCACCCGAGGTTCGTCGCCGCTTCGACCGCGCGCTCGACGCCCCCGTCCGCGACGAGCAGCGCGCGGTCCGTCGACGGGTCGCGGTCCCGAAGCGACGCCAGCGCCTCGGGATGAAACGACGAGAACAGCACGTCGTTGGCCGCCCGTCGAGCGGCGTCGACCGCGTCGACCGCGATCCCCGGCACCTTGAGTTCGACGTTGAGGAGTAGACCGTCGGGCGCGGCGTCGAACGCTTCTTCGAGTCGCGGGATCGGCTCGCCGGAGTCGAGGACCGTCAGTTCGCGGAGCTCGTCCCAGTCGGCGTCCGCGACGCGCCCGGCGGCGTCGGTCAGCCGATCCAGTTCCGCGTCGTGGAAGACGACGAGTTCGCCGCTCGCGCACCGCCGCACGTCGACCTCGACGGCGTCGACGTGGGACGCCGCGCGCTCGACGGCCGCGACCGTGTTCTCCGGGTACTGCCCGGCGCAGCCGCGGTGACCGATCAGGGTGACGTCGGACGGCTCCGTCCGGTCGGTTTCGGCGTTCGCGTCTTCCCCTCGTCTGTTCGCGCGGTCGGTCACGCGTCCCTGTCGGACTCGGACCGTGTTAGCTCTTCGTCGTCCGGGACCCGCGGACGTTCCCGTCGGCTTTTTGCCCGCGCGTCGCTCCGGGACGGACATGCGCATCGAGAACAGCTTCATCCCCGTCGAGGGGGTGGGCGAGACGACCGAACGGCGCCTCTGGGAGCGAGGGGTCACGAGGTGGGAGGAGTTTGACCCCGCGGTCGACGTCGCGGGCGTGGGGGCGACGACCGCCGATCGGATCGAGTCGTTCATCGCGGAGGCGCTCGCGCGACTCGACGACGGCGATGCCGCCTACTTCGACCGGGAGTTTCCCTCGGGGGAGCGCTGGCGGCTCTACGAGAACTTCCGCGAGGAGACCTGCTTCTTCGACATCGAGACCACCGGCCTCGACGAGCGGCGCGACCGGGTGACGACCGTCAGCTTCCACCAGGGCGGCGAGACGACGACGCTCGTCGCCGACGAGGACCTCACCGCGCGGCGCCTCCGTGAGCAGTTCGCCGACGCGAGCCTGCTCGCGACGTTCAACGGCGCGCGCTTCGACGTCCCCTTCTTAGAGACCTCCTTCGACGTCGAGATCGACACCCCCCACCTCGACCTGATGTACCCCGCGAAGCGGATCGGGCTCTCGGGCGGGCTGAAACCGATCGAGAAACGGCTCGGCATCGACCGCGACCGCCCGGACATCTCCGGGCGCGACGCGGTCCGTCTCTGGCGCGAGTACGAGCGCGGCGACGAGGCGGCGCTGGAGACGCTCGTCTCGTACAACCGCGAGGACACCGTGAACCTCCGGGCGCTCGCCGACGAGGTCTGCGCACGGCTCGACGACGAGGTGTTCGTCGCTCCCGACGGAGACGGCGACTGAGAGGGACCTGACAGCCGGCGGACGCCGAGTACGGCCTCATGACGGGTAGCCGAGGTCGTCAGCGCGCAGGAGAATTCCGCGAAACCCGACGCCTGACCCGTCCGCGCTCAGGACTCGTCTTCGGCTGTCGCCGCGTCGGCGGTCACCGGCGCGGCCTCCTCGGCGGTCTCGTCGTCGGCCTCTTCGTCAATTTCGGCGGTTTCGTCGCCGTCGGCGGTCTCGTCGTCGGCAGCCTCCCGTCCATCTACGTCGCCGGACGCCGACGGTTCGTTCTCGGCCGACTCGTCGTTTGTCTCGGATTCGTCGCCGTTGGTATCGGCGCCGCCGTCGACGTCGTCGGTGTCCGCCTCGTCCGGGTCGGGAGCGTCGGTCTCGCTCGCGTCGGGAGTGTTCGCTTCGTCCGCGTCGGGAGTGTCCGCTTCGTCCGCGTCGTCAGCGTCGGTCTCATTCGCGCCGTCGGCCTCTCCGTCCGTCTCTTGGATCAGTTTCATCTCGCCGCGGGCCCGGAGGGTGCCCTGGATCTCCGCGCCGTCGTACACCACGAGGTCGCCCGCGGAGACGTCGCCGAGGACGCGCGCGCCGCTCTCGACGGTCACGGTCCCGCCGCGGGTCGTCACGTCGCCGTGGATGACCGTGTCGGCGCCGACGGTGACGTCCTCGCGGGCGCGCAGCGAGCCGAACACCTCGTTGCGCTCGCCGACGCGGATCGACGCCGCGCGGAGGTTGCCGTGGAGGCGGCAGTCGTCGCCGACCGTGGCAGGCGTCGACACGCGCCAGGCGTCGTCGGAGATCTCGGCGCTCCGCGGGACCAGCAGGGGATCCCGGACGTCGTCGCCGTCGGCGAGCGCCTCGGCCAGCTCGTCGGCGGCGTCTGTCTCGCCGACGCGCAGCAGCTGCGAGAGGACGATGAAGTAGAAGACGATCGTCGGCACCGGGTTCCGGATGACGATCCAGCCGTTGGCCTCGAACCCCTCCTCGATCGTCACGTCGTCGCCGATGTCGAGGTCGCCGGACACCATCAGGCGGCCGGTGACAGTCACCCGCTCGCCGAGGTACGCGTCCTCGCCGACCAGCACGTTGCCGTCGACGGAACACCAGGTGTCGAGCCGGCAGTCGCCCTCGGCCTCGATGTCGTCGCCGACGCGCACGCGCTCGCCGATCGCGACGTTGCGGCCGCGGACGCCGAGCTCGACGGTCGACTGGCCGCCCACGAGCACGTCGCCGTCGACGACGACGTCGTGCTCCTCGACGGTCGTCCCCGAGGGGATCGCGAGCTCCTCTATCGGACCGTCTCCTCGCAGCGACACACCGGGAGCAGTCGCCCCGCCCGTATAAACGGTACGGGGCGTCGGACGGGCGTCGGACGCGGGCGCACGGCGTCGCGTCTCCGCCGACCTCCGCCGCACCTCCCCCGCACCTCCGCGGCGCCTCCGCTGTACTTCCGCCGCGGCCTCGCCCGAGATGGGACGTGAATCCCTACCGCGGCGGATCACGGTCGCTGCGCTTTTCAGTGCGCCGCCGAAGAGGCACCTATGGGATTCGGATCGTACGACGAGAGCGAACAGAAGGACCAGGACGTCGACACCGACGAGGACGACGCGGTGAACGTCCACGAGAACGACCACGACGGCGACGTCTCCATCGAGGGCGACGCCGACACCGACGACCTCGTCGGCCGCCTCTCCGAGATGCGCGACGACGACGAGGAGTAGCCGCCGTCGAGAGACCCTCGCACCCGATAGCCCTCAGCGGGCCCCGACCAGTGTCGCGCTCCTTTTACAGATACGCCGCCTACGCCGACGCATGAGTACCGACCTGACGTTCACCGACCGCGGGGTCGACGTCGTCTACGAGGGGACCGAGTTCGAGCTAGAGAAGACGCTGATCGAGGATGCGACCGGGAAGTCGTACCGCGACGTCACCGACCACGAGGTCCTGACGATCGTCGCCGAGGACCCGGATCTGGACGGCGAGCCGGTCCGGATCGGGGACGTGCTGTAACGGGCGACTGCCGCCCGTTCGCCGGCCGTTCCTCTGACGACCCCGACTCGGTACCGCCCCGTCGAATCCGCTCTCGTTGTGCGATCTGACCTGCCCCTCGCGAGCGACGGTGCCCCGCCTCACCGATCGGAGTAAGAAATATATAACGTTAGATTGAATTAACACACAGAGGTGACAACCGCATGCGACCTCGCACGAAGTACCGCATCGGACGGGCCGTTCACATGCTCGTCACGGTGCTGACGCTCAACCTCGGACTGGCCCGGGAGTCGGCCCCGCTCATCGCCAGCGGCGCGGTGCTGTTCGTCGCGTTCTTCCCCGTGAGCCGTACGCTCGCCGACCGCGTCGGCTACACGCCGACCGACGAGCGTACCCGAGCGCTCACGCGGACCGCCGCGAGCCGCGCCGCGGTGCTGCTGTTCGGGGCCTCGCTCGCCGTCTTCCTCGTCGGGTCCGCGCTCCAAGCGACGGGCGGGATCGACGGCGTCGCACAGACCGCCTACGCGCAGGCCCGCGTCGTGGTCGTCTGGGCCGCTGCCGCGATCTGCGTCTCCTCCGTCGCCCACGGCACGCGCGCCTGGGTGCGGCGGCGGGGCGTGGAGGCGTGATCGTGGAGTTCGACACTCGCATCCGCGAGCTCCGCGAGGAGGCGGGGCTGACCCAGGCCGAGCTTGCCGACCGCGTCGACGTGACTCGACAGACCGTCCTCTACGTCGAGAAGGGCGAGTACAACCCCTCGCTGGAGCTGGCCTGGCGCATCGCGCGCGAGTTCGACGCGCGCGTCGAGGACGTGTTCGACCTGCCCGACGAGCCGCGCTCGTAGCGCCGCTGTCGCGCGGTCCGACCGGACGACTTTTTCCGACGCCCGCCGAAGCGAACGGCATGGACATCGGATTCGACCTCGGAGCGAACGTCCCGTCCGGCGTGCTCGCGCTCCACGCCGTCATCGCCGTCGTGTTCCTGGGCCTCGCGGGCGTGAACGGCGCGAACGGCGAACTGATCGGGCTGGGAATCTACCTCGCGATGGCGGGGATGATCGCGCTCGTCGGCGTGATGGCCGCGCGGATCGTGGCTCGTCGGTAGTTGGAAGCCAAATCGAATTTTCGACGCCGACGACCGGCCGACGAGCCTGTTCCTGTCCGTCGAGTACGTCTCTATTCCCTACTCCGTTAGGGGCCGATCACGATTCAGACCAACCTTGGGCTGAACGGCTCTGTTGAAATCCTTAGGAAGTGATACATTCTGACCGGGGCGTGGTCAGTACAGAGGAAGAGATGAGCGAGAACGGGAGTGAGTATCGCAGATCGCCTGCCGTGATGTCGTATTTAAATGACCGAGAGCGATGCCGACGATCGCTTATAAACCCGGCTGCGGTCGGCGCGCCTGCGAGCGGCCGCCACCGGCGGCCGCGAGCCAGCCCGCGAGGGACGCCGCGAACGCCCGCAGGGCGTGAGCGGCGAGGTTGGGGAGGCGTGAGGCTGCGGTGCTGAGCGGTGCGGGGCGGGACTCAAAGGGGCAGTCGCGAGGCGGGCGCAGGCGACGCAAGCACCGCAGCGAAGGAGCGCCAGCGACTGAGCGAGGAGCACAGCGAGCGTGCGCCCGCCTCGCGACTGGGGCTTTGGAGGCACTCGCCGCGGTAGCGTCGGCCACTTATAAACAGCCGACAGCAACACCGCAATCTGACTTATAAACGACCGCTCTCAAGACGTGCTATACCCACTCCCGCTACCGATCGAGAAGCACCATTCAGCGACCGGGTGTTTCATCCTAATTTATATTTGAAGAATAGGGTTTCAACTGAAGCGATAGCGCGGAGTCCCCTTCCTCAAGGAGCGACCGAGGGGAGCGAGTAGGGAGGGGAGGAGCGCGTTCGTATCTGTAACAAACACCAGCTTATAAATTGCCGCTCACACACATTGAAACTGTGGCAGACGACTACGTGCGTCGGACGGCAATCACTCGCCTCTCGGTAGACGATGAGCAACGCGAGTTGCTTGAGGAAACCATCTCCGAGTGGAAGCGTGGGTGCCAACTCGCCACGGACATGGCGTGGGGGAAGTGTAACGCCAAGAGCGACGTACAACCCCTCGCTTACGACGACGTGCGCGAAGAAACCGACCTCGGGAGTCAGCACGCGATCCTCGCCACCCATCAAGCCGCACAAGCCATCACCGGCTGTCTCGAACGCCACTCGAACGGCAAGCAGGCCAGTAAACCCACGTTCACCGCACCCACGGTAACGTACGACACTCGAACGATGACGCTGTTCGATGACGATACAGTGTCACTCTCCACGACGGAGAGTCGCGTCCGATGTGAACTTGCGCTCCCTGAAGCCGAGGATGGCTACCAACGGCAGTACCTCGACTCCGACCACTGGAGCGTCACGGAAAGCACACTCACCGCTCGTGACGGCGACTACTTTTTACACATCGGCTTCCGCCGACCCAAGACCGACACTGAGCGAGACACCGCCGAGGACGGAACGGTTCTCGGGGTTGATCTCGGTATTGAAAACCTCGCCGTCACCAGCACAGCACGATTCATCAGTGGGCGCGAACTCTCACACAACCTCCGCGAGTTCGAGAAAGTCCGTGCGGGACTCCAACAGACAGGCACGCGAAGCGCCCACAGAACGCTCGAACAATCAAGTGGACGCGAACGACGATATGTTCGTGACGTTGTTCACCAAGCGTCGAACGCGATTGTGGATGAAGCACTTCGATACGAGTGCGACGTGATCGCGTTCGAGGACTTGACTGACATCCGCGACCGAACGGGTGCGTCGTGGGGGCACAAGTGGGCGTTCGGAACGCTGTACGAGCAAGTGGCGTACAAAGCCGAAGCAGTCGGCATCTCTGTGAAGCAAGTGGGTTCGGCGTACACGTCGCAACGGTGCGCCGAGTGTGGATTCACGGCAGACGAGAATCGCCGAACTCGCACGGAGTTCCGGTGCGTGAAGTGCGAATCGGAAGCGAACGCGGATTACAACGCGGCGAAGAACATCGGGATGCGGTATGTCCGTCGAGGCCAACAGTCGTCTCGGCGGACGGGCGACAGTCAACTCGCCCTCAAGTCTGGAACAGTGACGCCAAGTGGCGGATTCACCGCCCACCCGGACGGGTTTGAGGCTGAGTTCACGGACAAGCCCCTCCCTCAACGAGCGAACCCGTCAGGGTGAGCGAAGTAGGGTGGGGTTGTTGACGGCTGTGAATTATTTCGATGACCGAATGATCGCGTTCGATTCGTTCCATGCCGCTACTGCCGAAACTCGTGGCATCCCATCTTAAGCTCTGACAAACCATACGAGGATGTCGATCCCGAGCGTCTTCCGTTGGAACCGACTGGCGAGGAGTGAGCCATGCCTCAGACAGACTGAGCACACCGAACCTATCCGCTCCCATCGAAGTCCAAGCGGAATGTCACCGCTCTCTGAATTTGACCGTGTAGCCGTTATTGCGGAGTGCTTCAACGAGTTCGTCTCCACGCTCGATTGTGAACTCGTGGAACGAGTTAGTGGGGCTATCTGCTGAATACAGCTCTGAGTCGATATTCTCCGGAATTTCGTTTTGATGGGTATCTTCTTGGACAACAACGGGCTGGCTGGGTACGTGGGTAGAACTGCTATCTTCTGACATTCGGACATCCTGTGTTACAACCATTCAGTCATTTGAATTCCGATTCTGATTTCTGTTGAGAGGGCTATCTGTTTTCTATACCTCTCACGGTGTTTTTGCCAGAATAGGGTGGAGAGATTAGGCGCATTGAGGACGCTCAAGATAGTCTACTTTCGCTTTACATCATCTTTCCAAATTGTATCATGTCGCGTGTCATTATTCCCTGATCGAATGAATACCATTATCCTTGGAGGCGGAGAACTTAATGAACAGAGCCTCTGCTGCCAATTACGAAGCGTTTCGGAGTAATATGGAGCCGGAGGGATTGTGAACCACGCGGACTTCGCTCCGCTCGTCCGCTGGGTTCAAATCCCACCTCAGCACGTCGCCGTCGCTCGCGGTGTTGCTCGCGACGGCGGGAAGTGGGGCCGGAGGGATTTGAACCCCCGATCGACTGATATCTCCGGTGCGCCTCGGAACTCCAGAGGGTCGTCAACACGACCGATGATCAGTCGGCCGCTCGGTATATCAGTCTGGAGTGTCGTCCCGGGCGCAAGCCTCTGGAGTCAGTCGCCATGCCTGGCTTGGCCACAGCCCCGCGTGATCTCGCATCAGAACGTTGCCGAAACGCGGATAAAGGGGTTTCGATCGAGGGCGTTCGCGGGCGCGACGGCGGCGACCGAAAACGCGTGACACCTCGGCGATCCGACCGACGCTACTCCCGGTCGTCGTCGCTCCAGTCGCAGTCTTGGCACTTGTAGCCGGTGACGAACTCGGTCACGCTCGGCATGTAGCCGACCGAGATGACGTCGCCGCCGCACTCCGGGCAGTCGCGGTCGGCGTCCGCGATCGACTCGGCCTCCAGTACCGACTCCCCTTCGACCAGCTCTGCGAGCTTCTCGGGCGTCACCATCCGCCCCTGAACGACGCGGTTCGACATACCTGCCGTTCGGGGTCGAGTACCTAAACCCCGGCGACACGCGCGGGACGCGGATCGACGACCGACGCGGGTCGAACGTGCCGGGGTCCGCGACCGATTATCCCGGAACTACAGCCAGGGCGCCCGCGAGTCGTCGTCCGTGAAGGGGTCCGGGTCGTCGTCGGTCTCGCGCCCCTCGCCGCCGTTCGCGAGGACCGCGACGTCGTCGTCGACGACGGGGGAGGGTCCCTCCGGGGGTGCGTCGAGCGGCGGGTCGCTCGGCGGCTCCTCGTCCGCGCCCTCGTCGTCGGTCGCGTCTCCGTCTTCCTCGTCCGCGCCCTCGTCCGTCGACTCGTCACCGTCGGGCGCGTCACCGTCGCCGGTGGGGCCCGCCACGCCGTCAGTGTTCGGGTCGTACGCGAACAGGGTCGTCACGGCGAGTACCGCGAGCGCGATGGGCGCGTCCGTCTGCATGAGGTCGAACGGGCCGAGCAGGATCGGCAGCGCGAGCACCCCCAGCGCGACCGCGGAGCCGAACCGGAACCGGTCGATGTCGACGCGGCCTCGGAGGTGCGGTGACAGCAGCGCGATCGACAGGGCGAACGCGACGCCCACGGCGGCGGCCGCGGTGCCGTTGACCACGTACTCGGTCGAGGTCCGTAAGGCGAACCCCGAGGGGTCGAAGCTCGCGACGAGGCCGAGCCCGATGATCACGCCCGGGCTCGGCAGGTACTCGCCGACCTCCGAGCTGGCGGTCTTGGCGGCGACGGTCAGGATGACGAGCCCGGCGAACCGCTCGAAGACGGGCAGATCGAGGAGCCCCTGGAGCGTCGGCGCCAGGGCGGCCTCGACGGCGGCGACCGGGATGATCACCGCGCCGATAAGCAGCACCGAGGTCGCCATCTCCCGGCGCGAGCCGTCCATCTCCGCGAGGATCACCGCGGCGGTCGCGGAGCCGCCGAAGATGAGGATGCCGGTCTCGACGACGCCCGTGGCCGAGCCGAGGACGCCGGCGACGACGAGGGCGGGGAAGATGCCGTCGACGAGCGGCAGGGCCATGACGGTCGCGAGCAGCTTCGTCGCGCTCCCGACCTGCTGTTCGAGCCGCAGGGCGACCGGGTGGCGTGACGTGCTCATTTAGGGACGATAGCCCTGACCGGCGGGGTGGCGGTGGGACGCGTGCGACTCGCGGTGGTCTGGGGACCGGCACGCGGAGTCCACGCCGCGGGAGGCCCGACGAGCCCATGTGAAGCGTTTGCGCGGATTGCCGGCTGTAAAGCGGACGCCGAGGTCGGCGTTCGGCTGGCCGGCGATGCGCACGTTCACGGGACTGTCGGAGTCCATATCTGATATACGTGTTTCGGTCGCGTTAAAGGTTGTGTGAGACGTGTCCGCACGACACGATGGATCGACGGAGAAAAATCGCCTTCGATGACGATACGTCGACACACACGGGGTTTCCCCGATCATCTCTCGGCTCTCTCCCGCTCCGTGAGCGGCGATCTCCGTCGGACGACGAGCCGCGTCCGACGGGTCACGTGTGAGCGCGCTCCGCGGTTGAATACACATAATCGTGTATACAACACGGATTCGAATGTGACTAACCACCACGTCCGTGCCGTCTCGCAACGCTTTTCATCGGCCGTTCATGACGCATTATATGGCGACAGATTCTGGCCGGTTCTCGGCGAAGCTCGAGGTTCCGGAAGCGCTGACGTTCGACGACGTACTGCTCCGCCCCAAGGAGAGTCGGGTCGAGCCCGACGACGCCGACCTCAGCACGCGGGTGTCGAAGAACGTCGAACTCAACGTCCCCGTGCTGTCGGCGGCGATGGACACCGTCACCGAGAGCGACCTCGCGATCGCGATGGCCCGCGAGGGCGGCCTCGGCGTCCTCCACCGCAACATGACCGTCGAGGAGACGGCCGCCGAGGTCGAGCGCGTCAAGCGCGCGCACGAGCTCGTCATCCGCCGCGAGAACGTCGTCACCGTCTCGCCGGACGACACCGTCAGCGAGGCGGACGCCGTGATGGAGCGACAGGGCGTCTCCGGGGCTCCCGTCGTCGACGAGGACGACGCCGTCCTCGGGATCATCTCCGGCACCGACATCCGCCCGTACCTCGAGGTCGGCGAGGAAGACGCCGTCCGCGAGGCGATGACCGACGAGGTCATCACGGCGCCCGAGGACGTCGAGGCCCGCGAGGCGCTGGAGCTGATGTACGACCACAAGATCGAGCGCGTCCCGGTCGTCGACGGCGACGACCGGCTCGTCGGCCTCGTCACGATGCAGGGCATCCTCCAGCGCCGCGAGCACGAGGAGGCCGCCCGCGACGAGACCGGGCGCCTGCTCGCCGGCGTCGCCGTCGGCCCCTTCGAGGAGGAGCGCGCCGTCGCGGCCGACGAGGCCGGCGTCGACGTCATCTTCATCGACTGCGCGCACGCGCACAACCTCAACGTGCTCGACTCCGCCGAGGCGATCAAGGCGACCGTCGACGCCGACGTCGTCGTCGGCAACGTCGGGACGCGCGAGGCCGCCGAGGCCGCGGTCGACTTCGCCGACGGGCTGAAGGTGGGCATCGGGCCGGGCTCGATCTGTACCACGCGCGTGGTCAGCGGCGCGGGGATGCCCCAGATGACCGCGGTCGCGGAGGTCGCGGACGTCGCCGCCGGTCACGGCGTGCCCGTCATCGCCGACGGCGGCATCCGCTACTCCGGCGACGCGATCAAGGCGCTCGCGGCTGGCGCCGACGCGGTGATGCTCGGCTCCTACTTCGCCGGCACCGACGAGGCGCCGGGCCGCGTCATCACGATGCAGGGGAAAAAGTACAAGCAGTACCGCGGGATGGGATCGGTCGGCGCGATGAAGTCCGGCGGCGGCGACCGCTACCTCAAGGAGGAGGACGAAGACGAGGAGTTCGTCCCCGAAGGCGTCGAGGCGGCGACCCCGTACAAGGGGAGCCTCGCCTCCGAGCTCCACCAGCTCACCGGCGGGATGCGCTCCGGGATGGGGTACGTCGGCGCGGAGACCGTCCCCGACCTCCACGAGCGCGCGGAGTTCGTCCGCGTCTCGACCGCGGGCCAGAGCGAGAGCCACCCGCACGACGTGATGATCACGGACGAGGCGCCCAACTACAGCCCGGACGAGTAGCCCGGACGGATAACCCAGGCAAGTAATCTGGCCGAGTAACCCGGACGGCCGGCTCGGGCGGACGCGACCGGACCCGAGCGCGACGGCGGGACCGGTTTCCCGGCGCGTCGAAGAGGTATTTTAATATAGCCAGCGGCGAGACGAAACGTGTGAGCGAACACCCCCTCGCTCCCGTCATCCATGAGTGAGCAACCGCCGCTGGTCCTCGTGGTCGAGGACGAACCCGACTTGGCCGACCTGTACGCCGCCTGGCTCGGCGACGAGTATCGCGTCCGAACCGCGTACGGCGGCCGCGAGGCGCTCGATCAGCTCGACGAGGCCGACGACGAGGTCGACGCGATCCTCCTCGACCGCCGGATGCCCGGCCTCTCCGGCGACGAGGTCCTCACGGCCGTTCGCGACCGCGGCATCGACTGCCGGGTCGCGATGGTCACCGCCGTCGAGCCCGACTTCGACATCCTGGAGATGGGGTTCGACGACTACCTCGTCAAGCCCGTCACGAGCGAGACGCTCAGAGAGACCGTCGAGGGACTGCTGCGGCGCGGCGAGTACGACTCCGAGGTCCAAGAGCTGTTCTCGCTGACCTCGAAGAAGGCGATGCTGGAGTCGGAGAAGAGCGCGAGCGACCTCGCCGACAACGAGGAGTACCAGCGGCTCACCGAGCGGATCGAGGAGCTCCGCGAGCGGGCCGACGAGTCGCGCGACGCGGTCGCGACCGACGACGAGGACTACGAGAAGCTCTTCCAGGACTTCGACGCCGACGGGTAGCCCGCGACCGAACCGGACCGAGGGGGACGCCGCCGACTCTTTTTGACCTCCTCCCGCGTCTGAAGACGCGGGAATCCCACCACGGGATTTCAGGCCGAGCGTGGCCTGACGGTTTCAAGACGCATTCGTTCCACGCGTCGCCTGCTGGGTCTCAGCATCGGCGTGGCTGTCTTGCGGGGCGGTCAAACGCCCCCCATCCTCAGCCGAGTCATCGCCATCCGTGTGTTCTCTTGAATGGCTCTCTCCGCTGAGGTAGCGGTCTGCGATGTTAATCGCGCCGTTCACGTCCGCTTGGTACTCGCCCATCCAGCAAGCGTCGTTCGTACACTTAAACGTCGCCTGTCGCGGGCGGTATCCTACCTCACCGCAAGCGTGGCACTCCTTCGACGTGTTGCGTGGATTCACCGTCTCGACGGGGATACCCTTCTCAACGGCCTTGTAGCGTATCTGCGCGTGGAGTTTGGCAAATCCCCACCCGTGGAGACGCCGATTCATATACTCGCCGTAGTCCATCGATTCCCGGATGTACGTCAGGTCTTCCAGAACCAGCACGGGATTCTCGACGGACTCTGCGTACTCCACGACGTTGCGGGTGACGCGGTGGAACACGTCGTCTATCTGGTTCCACAGGTCGTCCCCGAACGACTCCGCGATCCGCTCGCTTTCCCGTGTCTGGAGTCGGCGCTTGGCGGTGAAATAGGTCTTGCGGAGCCGACGAACGGTCTTTCCCTCGTCGGCCCACGGTTCTGGCGCGGTCGGAGAACCGTGGTCGTCGCGGTGACACACCGTGACGAGTGACGCTTCCCCGATGTCCACTCCGATAGGCGTCCGTTCTTCGGCGGCCGCCTCAGAGCGTTCCCCCACGTCGCGGGTGGCGGTGACGTGGAGATACCACGTTCCGTCTCGCTCGAACAGCCGACTCTCCCCCATCTCCGCGTCCCCAGCGTTCACCGCTTCGAGCCAGTCTCGTTGTTCGGGATTCGGCTGTGCTGGCAGCCAGAGGTGGTAGTCCTCGTGGTGCGGAATCTTGACGTACCACTCGATAGCGTTCTCGGGCTTGTGATCGAGCCGTAGCCCTTCGTTGGTGAATCGAACAGGGTGGTCGTCGTGAAGTTCGTCCGCGTTGTAGGTCGTCGTGAGTTGCGGGACGTATTTTTTGAGCGCGTTCTTCGCGTACCCGCTCAGATCGTAGGTGACCACCACGTCGTTCGCTTCGGTCTGTGTGGTACAGTTCTGGTCGAAGGCGTCTTGGAGGGCGTGCCGGTATGCCTTTCGTGTCTCTTGGAGTTTCCGCCGCTTGTGGGCGTTCGGGTCCACAAGCTTGAGTTCAAGCGTCTTCGTGAGTTCGGTCACGAATCGCCCTCCTTGTGTTGCTGGATGTAGTTCTCGACAGTCTCACTCGAAACGTGCCCGGCGGTCCCTGCGTAGTACCCTCGCGCCCATCCGATTTTCTCGCCGTCGTGGTCGGCGTAGCGGTGGTTGTACTTGCGCGAGGAAATCCCCTTGAACCAGTTGGCGAGGAGCGCCGGTTCGTTCTTGGGTGGACTACTGACGAAGAGGTGAACGTGATCGGGCTGGACGGTGAGGTCAAGAATTTCGACGCCCTTGTTGTCGGCTATCTCGTGGAGGATGGACCGGACGCGGCTGGCGACCTCGCCTTTGGGTACCGAGTTGCGGTACTTCGGCAACCACACTATGTGATAATTGAGGTTATAGGTCGCATGCCGTGTGGTCTTCATCCGTATCGCATACTATAGTCTGTCGGCGTTTTAATGCTACTGATAGAACGGTTGGAAATCCGGCCATAGCGTCGTCGGTGGGTGTGTCAGCTATTGTCCGCTTGACCCCCGCCTAAAGACGGGGGTATTCCCTCGTATCTTTATCACCGGTCCCGACGAACGAGCGGTACATGCGCGTCCGGGACCTGCCGCTGTCTCAGCCCGTCGTCGACCACTTCGCCGAGCGCGGCGTGCGCGAGCTGTACCCGCCGCAGCGCGCGGCGGTCGACGCGGGCGTCTGCGAGGGCGCCGACGTCGTCGCCGCGGTGCCGACCGCGTCGGGGAAGACGTTCGTCGCCCAGCTCGCGCTCCTGACCGCGGACGGTCCCGGGCTGTACGTCTGTCCGCTCCGCGCGCTCGCCCGCGAGAAGTACGAGACGTTCGCGGCGCTACCCGGGGTCGACGTTGGCATCTCCACCGGCGACTTCGACGCGACGGGCGAGGCGCTCGCGGGCAACGACGTCGTCGTCGCCACGAGCGAGAAGGTGGACTCCGCGATCCGCAACGGCGCCTCGTGGGTCGACGAACTCGCGTGCGTCGTCGTCGACGAGGTCCACCTGCTCGGCGCGGAGCGGCGCGGACCGACCCTCGAAGTGACGCTGGCGACGCTCCGGCGCCGGAATCCCGACCTCCAGACGGTGGCGCTGTCGGCGACGGTCGACAACCCGGAGGCGATCGCGGACTGGCTCGACGCCGCCCTCGTCGAGTCCGACTGGCGCCCGGTCGAGCTCCGGACCGGCGTCGCGGTCGGCGGCGAGGTCGCGTTCGACGACGGCACGAGCCTGTCGGTCGAGGTCGCGGCCGCCGGCGAGGCGGAAAGCGACGGCGGTGCGACCGACGCCGACGGTGCGACCGACGCCGACGGTGTGGCCGGCGACGAGGTTGCCGACCCGGAGGAAGATCACGACCCCACGGAGGTCACGGCCGCCCTGGTCGCCGACGCGGTCGCCGACGGCGGCCAGTGCCTCGCGTTCGTCCGCTCCCGCCGCGAGGCGGTCGACCTCGCGGAGCGGCTCGCGGACGAGGGGCTCGCGGCGGCGCTGGGGGTCGAGGGAGCGGCCGCGGCGGCGGCCGAGGACGCGACCGACGTGGACGGCACGCTGACCGGCCGGCAGCTCGGGGACTGCCTGCGCGCAGGGGTCGCGTTCCACCACGCTGGCCTCCGCTCGGGGCACCGCGCGGTCGTCGAGTCGGCGTTCCGCGAGCGCGACGTGGCCTGTATCTGCGCCACCCCGACGCTGGCGGCCGGCGTCAACGTCCCCGCCCGCCGCGTCGTCGTTCGGGACCAGCGACGGTACGGGGAGGGCGGCATGGCGTGGATCCCGACGCTGGAGGTCCACCAGATGTGCGGCCGCGCGGGGCGTCCGGGGCTCGACCCCCACGGCGAGGCGGTCCTCGTCGCCGACGCGGACACGCGCGACGAGGTCCGCGAGCGGTACGTCGAGGGCGAGCCCGAGGCGGTCGAGTCGCAGCTCGCCGACCCGGGGGCGCTCCGGACCCACGTCCTCGCGGCGGTCGCGACCGGGTTCGCGGCGACCGAGTCGGAGATCCTCGACGTGTTCGAGGGGACGTTCTACGCCCGCGAGACGGGGGCGGGCGGCCTCGCGGACGCCGTCGCCGTCGCGGTCGACGACCTCGTCGCGGCCGGGATGGTCGCCCGGGAGACGGGCGGCGTCGAGGACTACCGGCTCGTCGCGACCGCGGTCGGCGAGACGACCTCGAAGCAGTACGTCCGTCCCGAGACGGGCGAGCGGATCGTCGCCGGGCTCCGCGCGGCCGCCGACATGTCGGCGACGACGCTCACCGCCTTCGAGGTGATCTGCGACACGCCGGACATGCAGGACACGTACCTCGGGAACGCCGAGCGCGCCGACGTCTACCAGTTCGCCCGGACGAACGCCGCGCACCTCACCACGGACATGACCGAGCCGGAGGACTTCGAGGCGTGGCTGGAGTCGGTGAAGACGGCGCGCATCCTCGACGAGTGGATCGGCGGTGCGACCGTCGAGGAGCTGGTCGAGCGCTACCGGATCGGGCCCGGCGACCTCGACTCGCGGGTCGAGCGCGCGGAGTGGCTCCTGAGCGCGGCCGAGGCGCTCGGGGAGACGATCGGGGTCAGCGTCCCCGCGGTGTCGCGGGCGCGGTCGCGGCTGTGAGAAACGGACGAGGAGAACCGTTGCCCCGGCGTCGACGCTCAGTCGGCCGACCCGACCGCGCGGTGGAACGGGGTCCGGGCGATGGTCTGTCGCAGCTCCGCGAGCGAGTCGCGGCCAACGTCGCTCGCGGCCGACATCACCGCGAACACCTCCTGTCTAGACACTTTCACGCCGGTCTCGGTGAGCGCGTCCTCCGGGCGGCTCCCGAGCTCGCGGAGGGTGCCGACCGCGAGCAGGTACGGGACGGTCCACGCCTCCATCGTGTTCCCGTTCGAGAGCGGCATCGTCTCCAGGTACGCCTGCGCGTCGTCGAGGAACGAGCGGGCGTAGTCGGCGGTGCGGTCGACGACGCGCGCGGACGACTCGCGGTTCTCGGGGTGGACGACGCGCTCCTGGTCGACCCCCTCGGCCTCCAGCCACTCGGCGGGGAGGTAGACGTTGTTCTCCTCGGTGTAGTCGTCGTATACGTCCTTCGAGACGTTCACGAGCTGGAGGAGGAGCCCGAACTCTTCGGCGGTCTCCCGCAGGCGCTCCGCGCGCTCCTCGCCGATGTCGCCGCGGGTGAGGAGGTTCGTGATGAGGTTGCCGACGGTGCCGGCCGCGTAGTAGCAGTACTGCTCCAGCTCGTCGCGGTCGTCGATGCGGAGCCCGCCCTCGGTGGCGTGGCGGTCGACGAACATCGCCATCCCGTCGACCATCTCCAGTACGGGCGGCACGATGGCCTCCTGCGCCTCGGGGTCGAGCTCCTCGAACGTCGCGGCGATGGTGGGCGCCTCGGCGACGACGGTCCAGTCGTCGTCGCGCTCCTCGGGCAGCCACTCGTCGACCGCCTCGCGGAACTCGCCGATGTCGCTCCCGTCGTCCGGGTCGATCGCTCGCCGATAGGTCCGCAACACGTCGCTCTGGGCGTCCGGCGGGATGTGCCCGGCGTCCTCGACCGTGTCGGCGACGCGACAGAGGAGGTAGCCGACGCAGATCTGCGACGCCATCGGTTCCTCCAACACGTCGACCGTCAGCGCGAAGGTCCGCGAGACCCCCTGGACCGCCTCGTGACACCACGCGAGGTCGGCCTCCGCGGGGCCGTGTTCTCGTCCGCTCATTCAGTTGCCAGCCTTTACGGCACAACGCATAAAAACCCTCGTGGAACGTCCGTCGGGCGCTGCCCGCGGGACGACCGGACGAAACCGCACGACTCGGTCCCCGCCCGCGCCGACGAACCGCCGACCCGTGTACAACCGTGTGGAAACGGCTAAGTCCGCCCGCCCGAACGCCCCGACATGGAGTTCACGCTCACCGAAGAGCAGCGTCAGATCCGCGACACGGTCGCGGCGTTCGTCGACGAGGAGGTCGTCCCCCGCGCGGCCGAGATCGACGAGGCCGACGAGTTCCCCGCCGACCTGGTCGAGGAGATGGCCGACCTCGGCCTCATGGGGATGCCGTTCCCGGTCGAGTACGAGGGCGCCGGCCTCGACTACCACAGCTACGCGATCGGGCTCGAAGAGATATCCCGCGGCTCGGGCGGGCTCGGGACCGTCGTCGCGGCCCACACGTCGCTGGCCGGCAACATGATCTACGAGTTCGGCGACGAGGCGCAGAAGGAGGAGTACCTCACCGCCCTGAACACGGCCGAGGACATCGGTGCGTTCGCGCTCTCGGAGGCCGAGGCCGGCTCGGACGTGCCGGCGATGTCGACCACGGCCGAGCGCGAGGCGCGGAGCGCCTCGGAACGGAGCGGCGTCGCCGCGGAGCGCGACGGCGACGGGTACCTCGTCAACGGCGGGAAGCTGTGGATCTCGAACGGCTCCGTCGCCGACACGGTCACGCTGTTCGCCAAGACCGACCCCGACGCCGGCCGGAAGGGTATCTCGTCGTTCGTCGTGCGCCCCGAGGAGGACGACGGGTTCGTCGTCGAGGGGACGGAGGACAAGCTCGGCGACAAGGGGTGTCCGACCGCCGAGCTGCGGTTCGACGACATGTGGATCCCCGAAGACCGGCTGCTCGGCGAGGAGGGCGAGGGGTTCGTCCACGCGCTGAAGACGCTCAACGGCGGCCGGATCACGATCGCGGCCCGGTCGGTCGGCATCGCGCGCGCCGCGCTCGACGAGGCGAAGGAGTACGCGCAACAGCGCGAGCAGTTCGACCGCCCGATCTCCGACTTCCAGGCCATCCAGCACAAGCTCGCGGACATGGACACGAAGGCCCGCGCCGCGGAGCTGCTGATGCACGAGGCGGCCGACCTGAAGATGCGCGACGAGGAGTACATCAAGGAGGCCGCGCAGGCGAAGCTGTACGCCTCCGAGATCGCTCGCGAGGTCGCCAACGAGGGGATCCAGATCCACGGCGGCTACGGCTACACCAAGGACTTCCCCGCCGAGCGCTTCTACCGCGACGCGAAGCTCTCGGAGATCTACGAAGGTACGAGCGAAGTGTTGCGGAACACGATCGCTCAGCAGCTGCTCGACGAGTAAGGCCGCCGGCCGCGTCGGTTACGGGCGCGGCTCGCCGTCGTCGCCCGTGCCGGGTTCCTCGTCCGTCTCTTCGTCGTCGTCCCTTTCGCCGTCGTCGCCCGATCCATCGTCATCGGCCGGCTCTTGCTCGTCGCTCTCGGTGCCGGGCCCGTGCGCGACGTCGGCGTCCGAGGGGTTCTGGTCGACCGCGTATCCGCCCGTGTCGATCCGCTCCGCGGGCTCCGAGTAGTCGCGGTCGCTCGGCGAGAAGTCCGGGCGAACGACGCCGTCCTCGGGGATCTCCGGCGCGTCGTCGGCCTCGGTTTCGTCGGAGGATTCCCCGCCGCTCGCGGCGCCGGGACGGTCGTCGCCGTTCTGCTCGGTCTCGTCAGCGCGCTCCCCGCCGGTCCGCGCGTCCTCGGACGCTTCTTCCGCCGGCGAGGCGTCCCCGGGCGCCGTGTCCGTCGACGGTGCGTCCGCGGCCGACGTCTCCGTCGGTGTCGCGTTCCCGGACGCCGTCTCCGCCGGCGTCGCGTTCCCGGATGCCGCCTCCGCCGGCGTCGCGTCCGCGTCCGCCTCGATCCACTCGAACGAGTCGGTCCCCTCGCCGCGCCGCTCGGCGACGGCGGTCGCGAGGCGCTCGGTGAGCGTCTCCTTCAGGTCCTCGGCCTCGTCGATCTCGAAGTCGACGGCCGCGGCGTCGCTGCCGGTCAGCGAACTGGTCCCCGCCGTGTCGGCGACGATCGTCGCGACGCCCCACCGGCGCTGAAAGACGGTCCGGCTGTCGATCACGTTCTGGATCCGGTAGTACGGGACGACGGCGACGGTCCGGCTCCAGAAGCCGTTCCGCGTGAGCAGGTGGTCCTCGCCCACCCAGTAGCCGCGGTGCTTCCACTTCAGGTGCGCCGCGGGCGGGACGACGACGAGGAGCGCGGCGACGCCGTACCACGGGAGCGACGGCGAGACGTACCAGTCCACGCCGTACGCGACGGCCGTGAGCACCCCGACGACCAGCGCGTACCGAATGACGTACCGCCACCGGATCCGCTTCGGCGGCCGGTTGAAATCCGGCGTTCCGAACGACTCGATCTCGTGTGCGAGCCGGTAGACGCGCTCCGTCGCGGCGATCGGCACGGCGGACTGGTTGCCGGACTCCGAGTCCTGTCCGGGGGCGTACCCCGCGGTCTCGATCGAGAGGCTCGCGTAGCCGAGCGCGCGCTTGGCGGGGTTGTCGGTGATCCGCAGCGTCTGGACCTTCTCGGTCGGGATCGACCCGCTGTACCGGCGGAACAGCCCGCGCTCGTACCGGAGTTCGTCGCCGGCGCGAGAGAGCCGGAAGCCGTAGTAGTTCGAGAAGGCGACGCCCGCGCCGATGAGCCACGACGCGATGAAAAGCGCCGCCACGCCGACGAACGCCGTCGCGGTGAGCGCGGCGGCCGACGTCTCCGGCAGGAAGCTCGACAGCACCGGGAACGACCCGGAGCTCAGGAACGCCAGCAGGCCGATCAGGCGACCGTCGAACGACAGCGCCCCGACTAAGGCCAGCTCGCTCGGCGAGATGGCGAACAGCTCCTCCTCGTCGGGCGCGAACGCGTCGTCGCGCCCGCGGTCGAGCGTGTCGGACTCGGCCGCGGTCCCCTCGCCGGCGTCGCCTCGGCGGGTCGAGCCCGACTTCCGGCGCTGGACCTCGCGCTGGAGCCGCGTCGCCTCCGCGGGCGTGACGAACCGGATCGACCCCTCCGTGCTGGAGCCGCCGGCGGTCTCTAAGTCGACCGCGGCGACGCCGATCGCGCGCTGGAGCACGCCGCGGCTCACGTCGACGTTCTGGATCCGCCGGTACGGGATCTCCCGCTCGCGCCGCGAGATGACGCCGGAGGAGATGTCGAGCGTGTCCTCCGTGAGGACGTACTCGAACCGGCGGTAGTACGCGACCTCGTACGCGAGGGTGGCGAGGACGATTGCGACCCCCCCGCCGACCGCGAGCGGGAGGCCGAACCCGCCGCTGTTCACGATGACGAACAGCGCGACGGCGGTCCCGGCCGCCTTCTGGAGCGCGCGGTACGGGACCGACTGCGGCGCTAACTTCACACCGCGTCCTCCCCGTCGGCGCGGATCGCCAGCCGCTTCAGCTCCTCGCGGAGGTCGCTCGCGCCGTCCGGCGTCAGCCCCGGGATCCGAACGTCCGCGCCCCGCGAGCCGGCCGTGTACACGACGCAGGAGGCGAGTCCGACGGTCCGCTCGATCGGGCCGCGGCGGGAGTCGACGTGCTGGATCCGCACCAGCGGCACCGTCGTCCGCACCTGCGTGACCACGCCGCGGTCGAGGTAGATCGCGTCCTCGCGGATCTCGTAGCTCCAGCGGCGGTAGCGGAGCAGCGCGTGCGCGACGGTGAGCGTCAGGGCGACGACCCCGACGGCGACCGGCGCCCACCGCGGGAGGTACTCGAGGTACGCGCCGGCGGCGAACGGGGCGGTGACCAGCGCCGAGAGCAGCACTGCGCGGAGGACCCACACGACCTGGACTCGGGGGTGAAGCGTCTGCGTCGTCATCGACGGTCCCCCGTCGCGTGTCCGTGTGTCATGAACGGCGGTTGACGGCCCCGACGTATAAGTCCGGCCGGAAACGGCCGAGGAGAACGGACGAAAGATCGTGTGAGACACTCTCTTTCGGAGGCGATACTTGCCGAAACCGATATCACCCGTCATCGAGTCGTCCCGGCCATGGCCGACGACCCGTTCGAGAACATGCTCGCCCAGATGGACCGCGCCGAGGAGTACGCAGACGTGGATCACGGGGTGTTCGAGCGGCTCAAACACCCGGAGCGCACGCTGAAGGTGACGCTCCCGGTCAGGCTGGAGTCCGGCGAGGTCGAGGTGTTCGAGGGGTACCGGTGTCAGTTCGACAGCGCCCGCGGACCGTTCAAGGGCGGCGTCCGGTTCCACCCCTCGGTCACGCAGCGCGAGGTCGAGGCGCTCGCCGGGTGGATGACTTGGAAGACGGCGCTGGTCGACCTCCCGTACGGCGGCGCGAAGGGCGGCGTGATCTGCGAGCCGAAGGAGCTCACCGACCAGGACCTCGAACGGCTCACCCGCCGGTACACCGAGGGGATCCGTCGGATGATCGGCCCCGAGACCGACGTGCCGGCCCCGGACATGAACACGAACCCGCAGACGATGGCGTGGATGATGGACACCTACTCGATGTACGAGGGACACTCCATCCCGCAGGTCGTCACGGGGAAGCCGCTGGAGATCGGCGGGACGCCGGGTCGCGTGGAGGCGACCGGCCGCGGCGTCTCGCTCGTCACCGAGCGGCTCTTCGAGTACCTCGACCGCGACCTCTCCGACGCCTCCGTCGCGATCCAGGGGTTCGGCAACGTCGGGTCGAACGCGGCCCGGCTCCTCGACGAGTCCGGCGCCAACGTGGTCGCCACCTCCGACGTGTCGGGCGCGGCGTACGACCCGGACGGCCTCGACGTGGCGGCGCTCGGCGCGCACGTCGACGCCGGCGGGCTGATCGAGGAGTACGTCGCGGGCGAGTACCGCGGGAACGCGGACGGCTCCGGCTGGGACGACCCGGACGCGATCACCAACGCGGAGCTTCTGACCCTCGACGTCGACGTCCTCATCCCGGCCGCCGTCGAGGGCGTGATCACCGCCGACAACGTCGACGAACTCCGCGCGTCGGCGGTCGTCGAGGCCGCGAACGGGCCGACGACGGTCGCCGCCGACGAGGCGCTCTCCGAGCGCGACATCCAGGTCGTGCCGGACATCCTCGCGAACGCGGGCGGCGTCATCGTCTCGTACCTGGAGTGGGTCCAGAACGCACAGGAGTTCTCCTGGCCGCTGGAGACGGTTAACGCCGAGCTGGAGCGCCGCATCGGTACGGCGTTCGACGAGACGATCGAGCAGTACGACACGAAGGACCTCCCCGACCTGCGGACCGCGGCGTACACGCTCGCGCTGGAGCGCACGGCGAGGGCCCACGAGTACCGCGGCCTGTTCCCGTAGCCGGCGAGCGACGAGCGTTAGCGAGGGTTATCGAATCGGGGTAGTCGCGTGGTTGTTTATAACCAGACTCTCGGTTCCGTTGCCGGCCGTTTATAAGTGATAGACGAAGCGGTGAACGCCTCCAAAGCCCCAGCCACTCGTTTATAACTGAGTCACCTTGGATCGGCGGTGAATGCCTCCAAAGCCCCAGCCACTCGTTTATAACTGAGTCACCTTGGATCGGCGGTGAACGCCTCCAAAGCCCCAGTCGCGAGGACTCGCGCGGCTCGGTGCGCTCCTCGCTCGTTCGCTCCGCTCACTCGCTGCGGTGCTTCCGTCGCCGTGCTTCGTCCTCGCGACTGCCCCTTTGAGTCCCACCCCGCACCGCTCCGCACAGCACCTCACGCCTCCCCAGCCTCGTCGGTCGCCCTCCGCTTCGCTCCGGGCGACCGACTCCCTCGCACCGGCGTCGCCGGCGCTACGCGCCGGCTGCCAGAGGGACCGAAGGTCCCTCGCGGTTCGCGGCCCTCCGGGCCGCTCACCGGGGCGCGCCACCGCACCGCTCTTTATAAGTAATCGCCGTCGTCGCTCGTGATCATTTAAATACCGTTCGTCAGACCGATCGGATCCGGTCCGCGCCCACCTCGATCGGCTCCGCGTAGCGGACGATCGGGTCGCCGTCGGGCCGGTCGAACCCGTTCGCCTCGAACAGGGTGTTCGCCCGGAGGTCGACGGTCGCCTCGCGGAGCCGCCACGGGTCGTGAGCGATCTCCCCGCAGTACAGTCGGTTCCCCGCGGCGTAGAACCGGTAGTTCTCGGCGAGGAACTCGTCGGGCGACCCCGGCTCGGCCGCGAACGCCTCGCCCGTCGGCTCGTAGGTCGCGTCGAACCGCGCGTGGGGCACGCCGGGGTGGGTCCGGCGGCTGGTGAACCGAACGGGGGCGCTCGCGCGCTCCGAGCGATCGGCGGCTTCGGGGCGAGACACGTCCATCGCCGCGCGGTAGTACGGGAGCGCGAACAGACGCCGCGCGGCCGCGACGCCGATCCGGTCGGCCGCGTCGAGGTTGTAGAAGTAGACGCCCGGACCGCCGGGGCCCTCGACGTAGGTCCGGAGGTTGAGCTCCGGGAACGAGAGCCCGACGGGCGCCCCGCGCGGACGGATGTCGTCCATCACGAAGGCGACGACGCTCAGGTACGCGTCGCCTCGGTGGGTGGCGACCGAGAGCCGGTCGGGGAGCGTGGCGGAGACGACGGCGGGATCGACGGGCCAGTGACAGAACAGCGCGTCGCGCCACGTCATCTCCAGCAAGCGGCGGCCGAGCATGTCGGATCGTAGGGACCGAAGGAGCAAAACCCGCACGCCGCCGGCGGTTTCAGTGCAGTTCGCGCGGGCTCACTCCACGACGTCCGGCCCCTCCGGCGCGTCCTTCCACTCGCCCAGCCCCGAGGGGTCGAGGTGGACATGGACGTCGCCGACGTCCTCCAGCGCGCGCAGGCTCGTGACGAGGTCCGTCTCCACGTCGTGGGCCTCTCGGAGCGTCATCTCGCCGTCGACCTCGACGTGGACCTCGACCTCCAGGTCGGTCCCGTCGTAGAACACGGTGAGGTCGTGGACCCCCTCGACCGCGGGGTGATCGCGGAGCGCGGCGACGACGCGCTCGCGGTCGCCCGGCGGCGGCGCGGCGCCCACGAGGTAGGTGACGTTCTCGCGGCCGATCTCGACCCCCTGGTAGACGACGAGGACGCTGACGAGCGCGCCCGCGACCGGGTCGAGGATCGGGACGTCGAGGAACACGCCGAACACGCCGACGAGCGCGGCGATCGTGGTGTAGATGTCGTTGAGGCAGTCGACCGCGAGGGCGGCGAGCGCCGTCGAGCCGAGGTCGGCGTTCACCAGCTCCGTGTACCAGTACAGCAGGTACATGTCCGCCATCGCGAACAGCAGCGCGGCGACGAGGAGGAGGCTCTTCCGGGGCGGGCTGTGCGTCCCGAGCAGCCCGAGGACCGACTCGCGCAACAGGAGGAGCCCGAGGACGAGGATGGTCGCGCCGACGAGCAGCGCCGTCAGCGGCTCGATCCGCTGGTGGCCGTGCGGGTGCGTCTCGTCGGCGCTCTCGTACCGCGAGCCCCCCCAGACGAACACGACCGCGCTCGCGACGAGGTCGGCGACGGAGTGGGCGGCGTCGGCCACCAGCGCGACGCTGCCGAACGTGATCCCCACCGCCCCCTCGACGGCGATCTTCACCGCGTTGCCGGCGACGTTCACCGCCGCCGCCCGCTGGAACCGAGCGCGGTCGCCGCTCCCGAAGGGGCTCGACATAGAGGTCGATGCGCCCGCGACCCTGTTAAGCGTCCCGCGTCGCGTCGACGCACTCCGATCGGCCGACGGCCGCTTCCCTCGACGGCCGTCCGCCGACGCATCGGCGCGAGACTCCGTCGTAACGCCTAAGACCGAAACGCTCCTCGGTGACGGTAATGAATCACGATCTTTTCGCCCGAGGTGGTCCCGGTGGGCGTCGAAATTAAGGAAACGGAGGTGAGCGACGAGGATTTCGAGGAGATGAAGGGGTTCGTCCGCGACTACCTCGCGGCCAGCGTCGAGGGCGAGGACGACGGCGGACGGATGCGCTGGTACCCGTGGCACTCGGCGTCGTACCGGTTCAACCACATCCTCAACGTCGTCGACCTCGCGACGGAAATCGCCGAGGCCGAGGGCGCCGACGTGGACGTCGTGCGGGTCGCGGCCGTCTTCCACGATGTCGCGAAGCTGGAGGCCGAACAGGACGTCCACGCGGAGGCCGGCGCGCGCGTCACCCGCGAGTACCTCCAGAGCCGCGGCAACTACCCCGAGTCGTTCATCGAGGAGGTGTGCGGGGCGGTCGTCGACCACTCGTACACGGGCGACCTCGACGACGTGCCCTTGGAGAGCCGGTGTCTGATCGAGGCCGACGTGCTCGACAAGGTCGGCGCCAACGGCGCCGTCCTCATGCTGTTGCGGATGGGGTACGAGTCGCGCACGCACATGGACGCCGCGAAGATGGTCGACCGCGTGCTCCAGCGCGCCCACGACCACACCGAGCGCGTCGTCTCCGACACCGCCGAGAGCATCGCGCACCAGCGCATCAAGCGCGTGAAGTGGCTCCGCGAGTGGCTCGAAGAGGAGGTCTCGCGAATGGACGCCGAAGGCGTTACCGACCGCTGAGCGCGTCTCGGCCCCGAAACGACGCTTCCGGCCCTACTCGCCCGAAGCGCTGGTTTCGACGAGCGGGAGCATCGCCTCCAAGTACCGGTCGATCCCGGCGCGGGAGCCCGCGATCCACGCCTCGTCGTTCGTCGTCGCCCAGCGGAACATCCCGCCGGTCGCGAACGTCTGGAGCGTCGCGGCCACCTCCGACGCGGTGACGGCGTCGGGCGAGGCATCGGACGCGTCGTCGTCCGCCACTCCGGCGCCGCCGCCGGCGACCTCGGCCGCCGCCTCGCGCACGAGCCGTTCGAGGTACTCTCCGAATACGCGGTCGCTGCGGTCGAAGTGGTCGCGGTACGCCTCGTCGCTCGCGGCCTGCGAGCGGAGTTCGGTCATCACCGTGACGAACCGCTCGTCGGGCGCGTACGCGTCGTCGAGCGACGCGGGGTCGACGGCGGCCGTGAGGTAGCCGTCGAGCTGCTCCCGCGCAGAGCGCTCGAAGGCCTCCTCGGGGGCCATCTCCGGCGCGTCCTCCTCCGCGGCAGCCGCATCCGCTCCCGACGGGTCCGCGACGGCCCCGTCCGCGACGGACGCCTCGAACTCGTCGAGCAGGAAGCCGAGGAGGTCGATCAGCAGGTCGTCTTTCCCGTCGTAGTGGTGGTAGACGAGCGAGGGGCTCTTGTCGAACTCGTCGCCGATCCGCTGGATCGTGACGTTCGCGTACCCGTGTTCACAGAGCGCGCGGAACGCCGCGCCGAGGATCGCCTGTCGAGTGTCCGACGGCTCCGCGAACGGGTCGTTCATACGACGCATAGAGGGGTCCGGTATATATCGGTCCTGATTGAACGTTCATTCAACACGCTTATGCCGCGGGCCCCTGACAGCAACGTATGACTCGACCCGACGCGTCACGGTACGACCGATCGCCGCGCGCGACCAGACCCTCCCACCGGTCCGGCGGAGGGAATCGATGAGTCGGTCGACGCGGCTCGCGACCGCCGCGCTCGCCGCCGTCGCGGTGAGCGCGTTACTCGTCGGCGTCTCGCTCGCGGGCGCCGCGGCCCCGAGCGCGGGGACGGCGGGCGGCGGCGACGCCGCGGCGCTCTCCGGGATCGACGGCCCGAACGCGGAGGGCTCCGTCGCGCAGACGAGCGATCCCACTCCCCGACAGGTCCGCGGGTCGCCCGTGTTGGAGCTGTTCCTCTCCCGGGGGTCGGTGCCCAGCGGCGCGGAGTCGACCGTGACGGTCGACATCGTCAACACCGGCGAGATGGAGATCGGCAACCAGCTCGACTCACGGGTCACGACCGCTCGCGGGCTCACCCTCGAGATCGACGACAGTGACGTGCCGATCGACGTCGAGGACGGCGAGATCCCGGTCGGCGACGTTTCGACCGCCGCGAGCCCGGTCCCCGTCGAGCTAGACGTGACCGTGCCCGACGACGTGCCCGACGGCAGGTACGAGGTGGAGGCGACCGCCCGCTACCGGTACACCTTCGAGATAATCCCCGAGTTCAACGACCACAAGGACCGGCGCGGCATCGACGACTTCGACCTGACCATCGTGGTCGACGACGGCGCGCGGTTCGCGGTGTTGGAGACCGACACCGACGCGCAGGTCGGCGGGAGCGGCGACGTGACGGTCACGATGGCGAACGTCGGCGACGAGACCGCGCGCGACGCCGTCGTCTCCGGAACGACGACCAGCCCGGGCGTCCGGCTCGGGGCCGGCGAGGGCGGCGGCCAGTCCTTCGTCGGCGACTGGGCGCCCGGCGAGAACCGGACGGTGACGTTCGACTCGTCGGTCAGCGAGGCGTTCGGCGGCGGCGCGTACGCGCTCTCCTCGACCGTCGACTACCGGAATCCGAACGGGATCGACGAGGCCGCGGCGCCCGCGCGCGCCGGCGTCGTCCCGCTCCGCGAGCAGGCGTTCTCGCTGGACGACGTCTCCGGGACGCTCGAGGTCGGGTACTCGGGGACGGTCTCCGGCACGATCACGAACGAGGGACCGCTCGACGTCGAGAACGCGGTCCTCGTCGCCGACTCCGGGAGCAACCGCGTGAGCCTCGGCGAGAGCCGGTACGCGCTTCCGACGATCCCGGCCGGCGAGTCTGCGAACTTCACCTTCGACGTCGACGTGAGCGGGAGCGCCGACCCCGGCCCGCGACAGTTCCGGTTCACGACCGAGTACGAGAGCGGCGACGCGACGCTCGCGGCCGAGGAGACCCGCCGCGTCGAGGTGGCGCCCCGCCAGCCCGAGTTTGACCTCGCGGTCGACAACGCCACGATTCCGGCCGGCGAGACCCGGCGGATCAACGCCACGATCACGAACCAGCGCCCGGAGACCCTCTCGTCGATCAACGCCGGCCTCTACGCCGACAGCCCGCTGACGGCGGTCAACGACGAGGCGTTCGTCGACGAGCTCGAACCGGGCGAGTCCGCGAGGATCTGGTTCGAGGTGTCGGCCGCGGGGAGCGCGAGCGTGGAGGAACACCCGATAGAACTCGACTTCCGGTACGACGACGAACGGGGCAACGACCGCATCTCGGACGTCGCGCAGGTCCCGGTCACCGTGACCGCCGCCGCCGACGACGGCGGGACGCCCGCGGGCCTGATCGCCGTCGGCGTCCTCCTCGTCGTCGCCGCGGTCGGCGGCGCCGTCTGGTACCGACGGCGGTGATCGGATGAGGAGACACGTCACAGGACCCCGAGACAGGACGCGCCGGACAGGGGGGCGCCGGTGACCGCGGCCGACCGGGTGATCGAGCGGATCGACCGCGTCGTCACCGAGCGGCCGCTGGCGGTGATCGCCGTGTTTCTCCTCGTCACGGCCGGCTTCGCCGGCGGGCTGACCGGCATCGAGACGAGCGCGGGGGCGGACCAGTTCACGCAGGACATCCCCGCTCAGCGGGCGCTCGACGAGATCGACGAGGAGTTCGAGACGTCCATCGGCGGCTCCGCGACATCGGCGCAGGTGATCGTCTCCGACGACAACGTCCTCTCCCGCGACGCCTTGGTCCGGACCCTGGAGACCCAACACAGGCTGGAGTCGCGGTCGACGCTCCGGGTCGCGTCCACGTCGAGCCACGCGGACGCGATCGCGCGGCAGTTGGAGCCGGACGCGGCGAGCGCGGCCGAGCGCCGCGACGCGGTGGCCGAGGCGACGCCCGCGGAACTGCGGACCGCGATCGCCGACGCCGACGCGACCGGCGCGATCGCGGCGCAGGTGTCGGTCGACTACAACCCCACCGCGCAGGCGGCCGACACCGCGATCGTGGGGATCACCTACGACCTGCCCGAATCGGCGACGACGGCGCGGGTGACCGAGCTTCAGACCCGAAGCGTCGACGTCGTCGACTCCGTCCCCGGCAACGAGGCCGGCGAGAACGCGATCCTCTTCGGCGACGGCGTCCTCCAGTCGGAGATCACCGCGCTGCTGACGGACACCGCGATCATCGTGTTCCCGGCGGCGCTAATCCTGATCGTCGGCTTCCTGATCTTCTCGTACCGCGACCCGTTCGACATGGCGATCGGGATCGCCGCGCTGCTCCTGTCGCTCCTGTGGACCTTCGGCTTCATGGGGTACGCCGGGATTCCGTTCTCCGACTCGCTGGTGACCGTCTTCCCGCTGTTGCTCGCGGTCGGGATCGACTTCGGGATCCACATCGTCAACCGCTACCGCGAGGAGCGGTCGACCGGGACCGGGATCGAGGCGTCGATGCGGACGACGACGGACCAGCTGCTTATCGCCTTCCTGCTGGTGACGATCACCACGGTGTTCGGGCTCGTCTCAAACGTCGTGAGCCCGTTCGACCCCAACCGCGACTTCGGGATCGTCGCGGCCGCCGGGATCACGTTCACGCTGATCATCTTCGGGGTCTTCCTCCCGGCCGCGAAGGTGCTCTCCGACCGGTGGCGCGAGCGGCTCCCGATCCCGACGTTCGGCACGAGCGCGCTCGGCGCCGGCGGGTCCCGGCTCGCGCGCGTCCTCCACGTCGGCGTCGACCTCTCGCGGATCGCCCCCGTCGCGGTCGTCGCCCTCCTCCTCGTCGGCGGGGCGGTCGGCGGCGCCTACGGGACCGGCGTGAACACGGAGTTCTCCGAGGAGGCGTTCTTCCCCGACCAAGAGCGGTTGGAGACGTACGCGGACCTCCCGGAGCCGTTCGCGCCGACGGAGTACACGTTCCTCGACGTGTTGACCCTCTTCGAGGAGGAGTTCGAACAGGACTTCGTGGGGTCGGTGACGCTGTACATCGACCAGTCCGTCAGAGACGACACCTCGCTGGAGCTGATCGACCGGACCACGCGCAACCCCCCCGACACCTTCGCGACGACCGACGAGCGGCGCGCGCAGGCGACGAGCGTCGTCACCGTGATCGAGGACCGGGCGGAGCGGGACCCCGAGTTCGCGGCGCTCGTCGAGCGCAACGACCGCCTCGGCAACGGCGTGCCCGACCGGAACGTCGACGAGGTGTACGACGCGCTCCTCGACTCCTCCGCGGAGGGTCGCGCGCGCGGCTACGTGGCCGCCGACCGCGGCAGCGCGCGGATCGACTACACGATCCGCCCGGGCGTCGACAACTCCGAGGCGGTCGCGGACGTGCGCGAGCTCGCCGAGCGGACCCCCCTTGAGGCCGTGCCGACCGGCTCCCTCGTCGTCAACGAGGCGGTGATCGACTTACTGACCGAGTCGGCGATCCGCAGCCTCTTCGCCGCCTTCGGGCTCACGGCGCTGTTCCTGGCGCTGTCGTACGCGTACCTCGAAGGGAAGGCGGTGTACGGGCTCCTCAACCTCGTCCCCGTCCTCGTCACGGTCGGGCTGCTCGTCGGGTCGATGCGGCTCTTCGCCATTCCGCTGACGCCGATCAACGCGCCGATCCTCTCCGTTTCGATCGGGCTCGGGGTCGACTACACCGTCCACTTCGTCCACCGGTTCGTCGACGAGTACAAGCGGGGACTCCCGATCGACGAGGCGCTCGACGTCACCATCGCCGGGACGGGCGGCGCGCTCACCGGCAGCATGCTCACCACGGTCTCCGGGCTCGGCGTCCTGTGGCTCGCCGTCATTCCCCTGCTCCGCGACTTCGGCGTCCTGCTCGCGCTGGGCGTGTTCTACGCGTACCTCTGTTCGATCCTGCTCGTCCCGTCGCTCGTCGTCGTGTGGGACCGGTACGGCGGGCTGGTCGGTCTCGGTCTCGACGACGGGCTCCGCGGGTCCGGCGCCGAGCGCGGGCGCTGACCGGCGAGCGACATTCGACCGGACGGCAAAGCGGAAACCGAGCGGGTCAGCCGACGACGCCGAAGATCAGCTGGACGGTGATGAGGACGAGGCCCGCGGCGCCGGTCGCGAGGGACCCGGCGGCGACGCCGTGTGCGTTTCCGAGTCCGCGGCTCCGCGTCGCGAAGTAGGCGCCGAGGAAGACGAAGCCGACGAGGAGCAGTCCGACGGTCAGGTACGCGACGCTCACCAGCGTCCCGGCGAGCCCCTCGGGGATCCCGAAGCTCCCGACGCCGAGGAGGATGCTCCCGCCGACGAGGACGGTGATGCCGACGAACGAGACCGCCCACACGACCGGCGTCCGGGCGACGTCGCCGAGCGTCCCGACGATCGCTTCGTAGCGTCCGCCCGCCTCGTCGCGGCCGGGAGCGACTCGCTTCGCTCCGATTTCGGCGACGGCGACGAACGTGGCGACGACGAGGAGGCCCATCAGCCCCGTACTCAAGAGGGTCAGTGATGTCATGGATGTCCGTTGTTAGGGGCTCCGTTCGCGCGTACAAATACCCTTCGACGCTTCGACGCGCGGGCTTCGCCACGCTCGACGGTCCTGCGCTCGACGCGTCGATCGACCGGTCGGCGTCGTCGCGTCCGGAGCGGAAGATCCGCGCTTCGGCCCCCCGATCGCCCGCCCCGCTACACAAGAGATAAGTGTACCATCGCTAAGGGTGGTACAAGAGCAGACAGACGAACATGATAGATCCAGTTATCCTACAACAAGGGGGCGACTGGCGCGCACAGGCGGAGGTCTTCGACGAGATCTTCTTCGTCTTCCTCGCGCTCGGCACCCTCGTCGGCACCATCGTCGTGTCGTACACGCTGTGGAACGTGTACAAGTACCGCGACGACGGAAACCGATCGGACGAGGAGTTCGACGCACCGGTCGTCGGCGAGCTCCCGACGGGACAGGGCGGTCCGAAAGCGAAGAAGCTCTTCCTCTCGTTCGGGTTGAGCGCGATCGTCGTCATCAGCCTCGTCGTGTACGCGTACGGGCTGCTCCTCTACGTCGAGCAGGGACCGGACACCGGCGACGAGGGAGACATCGAGATCATGGTCGAGGGGTACCAGTACGGCTGGGCCTACGAGTACCCGAACGGGCACACCGAACGGGGTGAACTGATCGTGCCGGCCGATCAGCGGATCGACCTCAACATCACGTCGAGAGACGTCTGGCACAACTTCGGCTCATCGGACTTACGGATAAAGTCCGACGCCATCCCCGGAGACTACAGTCAGGTGTGGTTCGCTGTGAGCTCCGAGGACGTCGAGGCACAAGGCGGGGAGGCGACCTACCGCGTCCAGTGCTTCGAGCTGTGCGGTGCGGGTCACTCCGCGATGAAGGGACAGATCACGGTCATCCCGCAAGACGAGTGGGAAGAGTGGTACGCGGGTACCGGTAACAGCTCCGCGAGCAACGGCACGTCCAGCGCCAGCATCGAGGCGCCGGGAGCCGGGTTCGCCGCGCCCGGCGGGGTGAGCGCATGAGCGGACTCCCGCCGACGACCTCCGTCAAGCGCTGGTTCGTGACGACCAACCACAAGGACATCGGAATCCTCTACACGATCACCGCGCTGTTCTTCCTGCTGTTCGGCGGCGTGATGGCGCTGCTCATCCGCCTCCAGCTGTGGGACCCGACGAGCCAGATACTCTCCGGGCTGGCGTACAACGAGGCCGTCACCGCCCACGGGCTGATAATGGTGTTCTGGTTCCTCTCGCCGTTCGCGTTCGGCTTCGCGAACTACTTCGTGCCGCTTCAGATCGGCGCGGACGACCTCGCGTTCCCGCGGCTGAACGCCCTGTCGTACTGGCTGTACCTGGGCTCGGGCCTCCTCCTCGCGATCAGCTTCTTCCAGGGCGGCACGCTGTCGGCGGGGTGGACGATTTACGCCCCGCTCAACGTGCCGATGTACACGCCGAGTATCGGTTCGACCGGCGCAGTACTCGCGCTCGCGATGTTCGTCACCGGGACCACGGCGTCGACGGTGAACTTCCTCACGTCCATCCACCACTCCCGCGCCGAGGGGATGGGGATCATGGACATGCCGATGTTCACCTGGTCGATGCTCGCGACCGTGTGGATGATGCTGTTCGCGTTCGCCGCGCTGCTCGCGGTCGGGCTCATCCTCGCCGCGGACCGCGTCCTCGGCAGCGTCTACTTCTCGGCGACCGAAGGCGGCTCCCTCCTGTGGGGCCACCTGTTCTGGTTCTTCGGTCACCCCGAGGTGTACATCGTCTTCTTCCCGGCGCTCGGCGTCATGCTGGAGCTGTTCCAGACGTTCTCCGGTCGCCGCCTCGTCGGGCGGAAGTGGGTGATCATCTCCATCTGTCTGATCTCCGTCCAGTCGTTCCTCGTGTGGATGCACCACATGTTCCTGACGACGATCAACCTGGAGATCAAGACGCTGATGATGGCGACGACCATCGGCATCTCGCTCCCCTTCGACCTGGTCGTCTTCGCGCTGATCTACACGCTGATCAAGGGGCGGATACAGTTCACGACCCCGTTCCTGTTCGCGTTCGGCGCCCTGCTGTTGTTCATCCTCGGCGGGATCACAGGCGTCTTCCTCGGCGCCATCGTGCTCGACTACGAGTTCCGCGGCACCTACTGGGTGGTCGCGCACTTCCACTACGTGATGTTCGGCGGCGCGACGGCGCTGTTCGGCGGGGCCTACTACTGGTTCCCGAAGATCACGGGGAAGATGTACGACGAGTTCCTCGGGAAGCTCCACTTCGCGATCTTCTTCATCGGCTTCAACGCCGTCTACTTCTCGATGTTCCTCGGCTGGGAGACCCCCCGCCGGGTGTTCGAGTACAACCCCGAGTTCCAGATCTACCACCAGTTCGGGACGATCGGCGCCTTCGTGCTCGGGTTCTCTTTCTTCATCATGTTCTACAACTTCGCGAAGTCCTTCGTCTCCGGCGAGCCCGCCGGCGACAACCCGTGGGACTACTCGCGGACCGCGGAGTGGGCGGTCTCCTCGCCCCCGCCGCTTGAGAACTGGCCCAACCGACCGTCGTACGCCTCCGGGAAGCTGGAGTTCGTGAAAGACTACGTGCCGGACGGCGGGCCCGCGATGAAGACGGACGACAACGGCGATGTCGCTACCGACGGCGGCGACAGCCACTCGGCGCACATCTCCGAGTACCCGTACTGGGACAAACACCCGAGCCACGCCAGCATCTGGCCGTTCGCGCTCGCCGTGGCGCTCGGCGTCACGCTGTTCGGCTTCTCCGGCTTCGCGGAGGCAGTCACCGTCGAGCTGGGCGAGACGGCCATGCAGAGCGACGTCGTCATCTCTAACGCCTTGTACCCGACCGCTATCGTGGCCGGCCTCGTCGGGCTCCTCTACACCGGCGTGAAGTGGGGGCTTGAGGACTTCTACGCGCCGCCCTCGGAGTTCGCCGAGCGCTGGCCGTTCAACGGCGTCGAGAAGGTGAAGCTGGGGATGTGGTTCTTCCTGGCCTCCGACGTGATCGTCTTCGGCGCGTTCCTCTCGGCGGCCATCTTCGTCCGCTACAACGCGGGCTGGATGACCTGGTCGCCGCTGACGGAGTCGCTGCCGGGGCTCATCAACACCTTCGTGCTGATCACGTCCTCGTTCACCGTCATCCTCGCGCTGGTCGCGGCTCGCCGCGAGAGCCGGCAGGGGCTCTTGGCGACGCTCGGTGCGACCATCCTGCTCGGGTTCACGTTCATGGCGATCAAGCTGTGGGAGTGGAACCACGAGATCTTCGACCGGGGCGTGACCATCTCCGCGAACGCCCACGGTGACCCGATCCAGGCGTCGATCTACTACGTCACGACCGGGCTCCACGGGATCCACGTGCTGCTCGGCTTAGTGATCGCCATCTTCCTGTTCGTCAGGGCGTACCAGGGGCACTACCTCGACGACGAGCGGCCGATCGAGTACTTCGGCCTCTACTGGCACTTCGTGGACATCGTCTGGGTGTTCATCTTCCCGCTGTTCTACCTCTTCTGAGGCGGTTCGCGGTTCGGTTTTTTGTTCTCTTACGCGTCGTCCTCACCCACCGGTTCGGCGCACCACTGACAGAAGTCGAACGTCGGATCGGTCTCCTTCCCGCACTCCGGACAGCGCACGGTCCCGCCGTCGTCCGTCGTCCTCGTTGAGGGTGCGTTCGGTTCCTCTGCCGTCCCCGCGGACGGCGCGTTCGGTTCCTCCGCCGTCCCGTGGTCGGTCGACTCCGTGCGGCCGGTCGCGAGGGCAGCCTCCCGCTCTCGCTCGTACGCCCGGTTGTTCCGGAGCGCCACGACGTACGCGTCGATAACGCTGGCGCCGACGACCGCTGCGGCGGGGGCGACCTCTCGGACCGTCGGGGGGTCTCCGGCGAACACGCCCGATATCGCCGACTCGGGAACGAACACGAACACCGCCGCGGTGACCGCCACGTACCAGCCGAGCGCCCGGGCCCATCGGCGGAGGTAGGCGTGACCGAGTCCGGAGACGACGAGCGCGAGCAGGGCGGCGAGCCAGGGCCGCCGGCGAGTGCGTTCTGCCATGGACGGCAGTAGGAGTTCCCGCCCCGATAAGCTACCCATCTCTCGGAGCGTTTATGTGCCGGACGCGCCGAACTCGGGTATGTTCGGCGTTCCGCTCGGTGAGTTCCTCTACGGGGCCGCGTTCGCGGTGTTCGGGGTCGGCACCTGGGGCATCGGCCTCGGCATTGCGTACCTCCTGTACCGCCGGTGGCGCGGCGACGGTCCTCGCGGCGACGACGCCTGAGCGGCGACGACTGAGCCGGCCCGTCGCGTTCCGGTTCGGCCACGCTTTTTACCTCGCTCGTCCGATCCCGCGTATGACAGACACGGCGCTCGTCGTCGGCGGCACGCGATTCATCGGCCGCCACACCGTCGAGGAACTGCTGGCGCACGACTACGAGGTCGCGATATTCAACCGGGGGAACCACGAGAACCCCTTCGCGGACGACGACCGGGTGACCCACGTCGAGGGCGACCGGAAAGACGAGACCGCGTTACGCGCCGCGAAGCTCTCGGTCGAGCCCGACGTCGTGATCGACTGCGTCGCCTATCACCCAGCAGACGTGGAGACTGCGACGGAGGTCTTCGCCGACGTCGACGGCTACGTGTACATCTCCTCGGGGTCCAGCTACGCCGCCGAGGAGATCCCCAAACGAGAGGGGGAGACGCCGCTGGAGCCGTGTACGGACGCGCAGGCGACCGACGACTCGCACGAGACGTACGGCAACCGGAAGGCCGAGGGCGACCGCGCGGTGTTCGCGGCCGCCGAGGAGGGGGTTTCCGCGATGGCGGTCCGCCCGTGTATCGTCTACGGCCCACACGACTACACGGAGCGGCTCGACTACTGGATCGACCGCGTGCTCACCCACGACCGCGTGGTCGTCCCTGGCGACGGGCAGAACCTCTGGCACCGGGCGTACGTCGAGGACGTCGCGAGCGCGCTGCGGATCGTCGCCGAGCGCGGCGAGCCGGGCGCGGCGTACAACGTCGGCGACTGGCACGCGCTCACGCTGCGGGAGACGCTGGAGACGATCGCCGACGTCGCGGGCGCCGAGTGCGAAGTCGTCACGGCGAGCGACGACGCGCTGGCGGCCGGCGACCTCGATCCGGAGGATTTCACGCTCTACCGCGAGTACCCCCACCTGCTCGACACCTGCGCGCTCGGCGACCTCGGCTGGGAGTCGACGCCGGTCGACGAGGCGATGGCGCGGACCGTCGAGGAACACCGCGAGTCGGACCGCGACGGGAGCGAGTGGGATCCCGGCCGCGAGGCCGAGGAGCGCGTCATCGGCGTGAAGGAGACGCTCTGAGGGGCCCGCACCGCTCCGCGGGGCAATTCGCGGTCAGTGGGTAATTCGCGGTCAGTATGCCGCGTCCCAGCGCGCCGGCTTCCGGCGGTTCCCGCAGTCGCGGCACTCCATCCGGTCCATCGTGTCGATCGCGATATCCGTCCCCTCGCAGTTGCCGCAGAGGTAGCCGTACCGACGCTCGTGGTCCGGGTCGACGTAGGCGACGTAGAACGGGGCCTGCGAGCCGCGGTCGCTCTCGTCGAACGCGACGTGAACCGTCCTTCCGTCTTCGGTCTGGTAGGTCGCCTCGGAGATACCCCTGAGCCGGCCGACCTGTTTCCGGAACTCCCGTTCCGTGAACGTCTGGCCGCCGATGTCGACGTCGCGCTCGCCGGTGAGTTCGTACCCCTCGCGCTCGTAGAACTCCGTGCCCGCCTCGTTGTCGGCGAGCACGCGCGCCTCGATGCGGTCGACGTCGGCCGAGCGGAGCGCGGACTCGACCCGTTCGAGGAGCGCGGAGCCGATTCCCGACCCCCTGTGGTCCGGATGGACGTGGAGCCAGTCGATCTCGCCGACGCGCTCGCGGCGCCCGACGACGTAGCTCTCCGCGAACCCGACGACGACCCCGTCCACGACGGCGACCGGGAACACCGCGTCGTCGTCCTCGACGTCGTCGCCGAGGTCGCCGGCGTCGTACCACTCCTCGACGGCCTCGTCCAACAGCTCCTCGTCGACCGCGTGTCCGTACGACGCCACGAGCGACTCCCGGGCGACCGACCGGACCGCGTCGACGTCTTCGGCGGTTGCTTCGCGTAGGTCCATGCGGGCAGATACCGCTCCGGCTACAAAAAACTCGGTCGGATCTTCCGTCGCGCGTGGCCGGCGTCGTCCCCTCGTCGCGGGCCGGCGGCCCTCAGAGGACGAACGGGCCCTGCTGGCGGATCGGTTCCCCGTGCGGGCGACCCGAGACCGCAACCGCGCGGAGCGACTCGTCGGCGGCGACGTCGACCGCCTCGGCGTCCGTCACCGGGAGGACCTCGCCCTCGGCGATCGCGTCCGCGGAGCCGGCCCCATCGACGTTCACCGTCCCCGCGCCGTCGACGACGTAGAGGAAGCCGGCCCACTCGTCCGGGACCTCCCACCGCCACGAGTCGGTGACCTCGGCGTCGAGGTACTCCAGCGGCGTGTGCGTCGACAGCGGCGACCCGTCGCCGACGACCGCGGTGACCGTCGCGCCGCCGAACTCCTCGGTCGGGAGTTCGTCGACCGCGGCGTCCGAGTAGTCGGGATCCATCTCTTTGTCCTCGCGAGGCAGGTTCACCCAGAGCTGGAGCCCGTTACAGCCGGCGCCGTCGGCGGGGAACTCCGAGTGCCGGATCCCGCCGCCGGTCGTGATGTGCATCGCCTCGTTCTCGCGGGCGGTGTTCGTCACCCCGAGGCTGTCCTCGTGGTCCATGCCGCCCTCGATCATGTAGGAGACGATCTCGAACCCGCGGTGCGGGTGCATCGGGAACCCCTGGTCCGGCTCGATGTAGAACCGCTCGAAGAGGACGAACGGATCGAGGTGCTGCGGATGTTCCTCGGTCGGGAAGGCCCGGTTCGAGTTCACCCCGGTGCCGTGGCGGACGATTTGGCCCGACAGGGGCGCCGGTCGGGTCGCGCTCGACTCGTTTTCAGTCACGTTCGAAGGGTGTCGATTACAGACGATAAGCATCACGATTACGGAACCGAGAAATAGACAGCTCTCTTAGCTAATTTCTCTATATTCGTTTTTGAAAGGCTTGAAAGCTATATTTAGTGGTGTATAGAACGTACTGATATTTTACTTGAATACGCTACAGAGAAGCTTCTTACCTCTGCCGCGAGTAGGTGGGAACGCAACAATGAGCTACGAACTCGATCCGCTGCCGTACGACTACGACGCGCTTGAGCCGCACATCTCCGAGCAGGTGCTCGAATGGCATCACGACACCCATCATCAGGGGTACGTCAACGGCTGGAACGCCGCCGAAGAGACGCTCGAAGAGAACCGCGAGGCGGGCGACTTCTCTTCGTCCGGCGGGGCCATCCGCAACGTGACCCACAACTCCTCGGGCCACATCCTCCACGACCTGTTCTGGCAGAACATGTCGCCGGCGGGCGGCGACGAGCCCGAGGGTGCGCTGGCCGACCGCATCGAGGAGGACTTCGGCTCGTACGAGGCCTGGAAGGGCGAGTTCGAGGCGGCAGCCTCCGCGGCCAGCGGCTGGGCGCTGCTGGTGTACGACACGTTCTCGAACCAGCTCCGCAACGTCGTGGTCGACAAGCACGACCAGGGCGCGATCTGGGGCGGCCACCCGATCCTCGCGCTGGACGTCTGGGAGCACTCCTACTACCACGACTACGGCCCGGCCCGCGGCGAGTTCGTCGACAACTTCTTCGAAGTCGTCGACTGGGACGAGCCGTCCAGCCGTTACGAGCAGGCCGTCGAGCTGTTCGAGTAATTAGGTAGTCGACCGCGCGATTGGTCTGACGTGACGTTTCCGCGCTCCGTGCGCCCGCCGCCGGTGACGGATCGATACTGTGGGCGGTCTCGGCGGCGATTTCTCTCCCTTCTCGGCTATGGAACGTCGGGGCTCCGGAGACTCTCCCGTCCGAAACGGTTGTTCGCTTATAAATGATAAACTGGTGACCGGCGGTGAACGCCTCCAAAGCCCCACCCGCACAGCACCGCGACCGCACCTCACGCCTCCCCAGCCTCGTCGGCCGGTCTCCGTTTCGCTCCGACCGGCCGACTCCCTCGCGCGGTGCTGTCGCCGGCGCGGAGGGCCGGGTTCCCGGGGGGCACTTGGTCCTCCCCGGCGCGGGCCCCGGGCGGCCGCGGAAGCCCCCGCCCCCGCACCTTCTTTTATTAAAAATCGTCGCTACTCGCGTTCGTCGAGCGCTGACCGTCTGTATTCAGGCGGTTACCGCGCGTCGAGTTCGGGTGCGTCGGTCTCGACGACCGTTCCGGTCTCGTCGACGCCCACGCGCATCTCGTCGCCCGCGCAGGAGATCGTCAGGCGAACGCGGAGCGGCTCCTCGGAGACGACCGTCGTCGCGGCGTCGCTCACGCACCAGTCGAACGTCCAGAACGGCGCCGAGCTCGGGTCGACGCCGCGGTCCGCGTGGAATCGGAGCACGTCGGCGTCGTCGAGCAGCAGGAGACCGACGGTGGATCGGAGGTCGTAGCTACAGCGCCGGCAGGCGTGCTCGACGGCGACTTCCTGACCCTCCTCCTCGGGGGTGCGCACGAGGTCGGTCTCGACCGTCCCGGTACACTCGGGGCAGACGCCGTCCGCGGCCAGGCAGTAGTGGTGGCGGACGTAGTGGCCGAAGGCGTCCAGCAGGTCGTCGGTCGAGCGGCCGTCGAGCGCGCCCGCCGGGAACGGGTAGCTCACCTGGATCGCGCCGCAGTCGGCGCAGCCGACGGAGAGCGTGTCGTCGACGTACCAGGCGTGGAGGTCCCCGCCGCAGGCGTGACACGACCCCTCGGCCGGGAAGAAGCCCAGCTGCGCGCGCTCGGTCAGCGCGCCGGTGAAGATGGCGCTCACGACCTTCCGTCCGGGCGCGCGGAACTCGTAGCCGTCGTCGCCCCGGCGAATGAAGTGGCCGGTGAGCCGGTCGAGGTGGTAGCTGAAGTTCGCGCTGTCCGTCGCGTCGACCCGCTCGAACAGGTCGGTGAAGCTCACGGGCGACTCGTCGCCGCCGAGGTCGAGCAGCGCGCGGAGGACCTCGACCCGCGTCTCGTTACCGAGGACCGAGAACACCTCGGCGGGCGGGACCCGCGATTCGGTCCGCGGGGTCGCTGCCGACGCGTCGGCGCCGTCGATGCGGTCCGTCCGCTCTCCGTCGGCCGGGACGCCGGCGGACCGGTCGAACTGACTCATACGTCCCCCGTCGTTTACCAAGCGGTAAAGTCTGTTGGAGCGGTCGTCGCGGCGTCGCCTTCCTCGGTCGCACGTCGCCCGCGATCCGGTCGGCATCACCGCTATCTAACCCCTTTTCCCTTTTTCTACCGTTTGGTAAAACGCAATGAGTGACCTATCGATCGACGCGGCGTGGGACGAGCTCTACGTCGACGGCGAGTGGTGCGCGAGCGAGCGCGGCGAGACCATCGCGGTCGAGGACCCCTCGACGCGAGAGACGGTGACCGAGGTGGCCTCGGGGACCGAGGCCGACGTGGACGCGGCCTACGAGGCAGCGGCCGAGGCGCAGGAGGCGTGGGGCGAGCAGCCGCCCGCCCGGCGGCAGGCGGTGATCGAGGAGTTCCACGAGGCGCTCGACGCGCACGCCGACGAGATAATCGAGCTGCTGGAGCACGAGGTCGGCGGCTCCGCCATCATGGGCGAGACGTCGATCCAGATCGCGAGCGACCACGCGAGCGAGGCCGCGACGCTCCCGCGCCGGATGAAGGGCGAACACGCCGCCTCCAACATCCCCGGCAAGGAGAACCAGCTACGGGTCGGCCCGAAGGGCGTCGTCACGGTGATCTCGCCGTGGAACTTCCCGCTGAACCTCTCGATGCGGGCGGTCGCGCCCGCGATCGCGGCCGGGAACTCGGTCGTCCTCAAGCCCTCGACGAACTCCCCGATCACCGGCGGGCTGCTGTTCGCGAAGCTGTTCGAGGAGACCGACCTCCCCGACGGCGTCCTGAACGTCGTCACCGGCCGCGGCTCCGAGATCGGCGACCGCGTCGCGAGCCACCCCGAGAGCGACGTCGTCGCCTTCACGGGCTCGACGGAAGTGGGCAAGCACGTCGCGGGCCTCGCCGGCGAGAACCTCGCCGTCCCGGCGATGGAGCTGGGCGGCAACAACGCGCACGTCGTCACCGCGGACGCCGACCTCGACCGCGCGCTCGACGCCGCCGCGTTCGGCTCCTTCGTCCATCAGGGACAGGTGTGTATCTCGATCAACCGACACGTCGTCCACGAGGACATCTACGACGAGTACGTCGCGGGCCTCGTCGAGCGCGCCGAGTCGCTGCCGACCGGCGGCGTCCACGATCCGGAGACGATCGTCGGCCCGATCATCGACGAGTCGCAGCGCGACGAGATGCTGGAGTACGTCGACGAGACGGTCGAGGCGGGCGCGACCCTGGAGACGGGGGGCCACACGGTCGACGTCGACGGCGTCGACGACTCCCTCGTCGTCGCGCCGACCGTCCTCTCGGGCGTGACGAACGACATGCCCGCGGCGGCGAACGAGCACTTCGGCCCGATCGCGCCCGTGATCCCGTTCTCGGACGTCGACGAGGCGGTCGCGATCGCCAACGACACCGAGTACGGGCTCTCGGGTGCGGTCCACTCCGGCGACCTCGGCACGGCGAAGGAGATCGCCGACCGCATGGAGACGGGCAACGTCCACATCAACGACCAGCCGATCAACGACGAGGCGCACGTCCCGTTCAGCGGGGTCGGCGCCTCCGGCGTCGGCCACTACAACAGCGACGCGTTCCTCTCGGAGATCACCGAGACGAAGTGGATCTCGATCCAGCACGAGCCGCGCGAGTACCCGTTCTGAGCGGGTCTCACCCGCTGCGCGGCCGCTGACCGAGACGCCTCGGTCGGCTCGTCGCCTTAGACGCACCACTCCTCCTCGGTGTAACACATCTCCCAGAACGCGTGTTCGAGGCGGGCGCTCCGGAGGAACGCCGCCCGCATCGCGTCGCGCTCGCCCGGGTACGCCTCGCCGTAGCGGTCGACGAGCTCGCGCATCCATCCGACCGTCTCGCGGAACTCGTCGCTCGTGTACTTCTCGATGAACGGGGTGTACCGGTGCTCCTCGGCCGCGAGCGACGCCATGTGGTCGGCGACGTCGAGGTACCCCTGTCCGCACGGGTAGACCGCGGCCGCGATCTCCGCGATCGACCCCTCGTGGGCCGTTCGCACGAGGAAGTCGGTGTAGGCGGCGCAGGTCGGCGCCTTCTCGACGGCCTCTAGGTCAGCGGGCGAGAGCCCGTAGTCGGCGGCGAACGAGCGGTGAAGGTCCATCTCGTCGTCGAGCGTGGCGTGGGCGGTTCCGGTGAGCCGCCGCGTCGTCGCCTCGTCGTCGGCCTTCGCCCCGGCAAGCGCGAAGACGCGAGCGTAGTCGAGCAGGTACCGATAGTCCTGTTTCACCCAGTGGCGGAACGCCGCCTCGTCGAGGCTGCCGTCCGCGAGTTCGACGACGAACGGGTGCTCCTTCTGCGCGTCCCATATCTCCGATCCGGCTTCGAGGAGTCGGTCGCTGAAGCCCATCTCGTCGGCCGCTCGTTCCGCACCCTGATATAACTAATTAATATTACTAAGTGATAAATCGGCAGCGAGCCGGTGATCTCAAGAGTCGAACCTCGAACGGGGCGAAGTGGGGATACCGCGGAGACGGGGCGACTCGGAAAGAACCGTCCGCAGGAACGAGAGTCGTTACGAGATCGAGTACGTCGCGGCCGCCATCAGCAGCATGGTGAGCGCGAGCGCGAGCCCCATCAGGTAGGTGAGCGAGCGGTTCTCCCAGCGGAGGTGCTGGAAGTACGCGACGATGAGCAGCGTCTTGACCGACGCGATCACCAGCGTCCCGACGATAGCCTGTGTGTACGTGAACTCGATGAACGAAGTCTCGAAGAGCGCGAAGTTCAACGTCGCCGCGACGAGGAGGGCGACGTAGATCGCCGAGTACAGTTTCACGGAGTCGTGCGCCATCTTACACTCCACTTCGTCCCTGCGCTTAAAGAATTAACCATCCGGGGTGTACGGTGTCGACGCCGAGCGGGCCGCGCACCGGCATCGAGCAGGCCGCGCGCCGGCGTCGAACGGAGCCGCGCCGAGGTTTCGGATCCCGAAACGCATATCCGCGCGACGGCCGGAACTCCGGCCGGTCGCAGCCCCGACCGATATCCGCCGTGACTCCGCTCGAACCGACGGACGACCTGCTCGAATCGCTGTACGTCGTCAACAAGGTCGCGAAGCAGTTCGCCGACGAGGCCACCGCGGCCTACGAGCGCGGCGACGTCACCGAGAGCAACGTCCGCTCGGCGCGGAAGGACGCCCTCTACCGGCTCAAGACCGCCGTCCTCTCGCGGATGGTCGCGTACGACGCCGATCGGGTCACCGGCGAGTACCACGCCATCAACGGCGACGTGTGGCTGTTCCTCACGGTCGGCGACTGGCACTTCCACCAGCCGCCGCACGCGATCGGCGGCGAGCTCACGGACGCTATCTCGATCGCGAACTCCCGAGCGAACCCGATCGACGCCCCCTACGAGCGCGATTCCGCCGTGGAGCGCTCGGACCGCACGCTCGAGGACGCGCTGTCCCGGCTCGACGAGGTCGGCGCCAACGCCAACGACCACCTCGCGCGACCGACCGTCACCAGCGAACACGACCGGATCGTCGACGTCCGCTGGTCGTTCCTCTCGTGAATTCCGGCACTTCACGGAAAAAGTCGCGTTCGCGTTCCGGACCGAGCAGCGGCCGGCCGCTCAGGCTTCGACGACTTCGATCGCGCCGAGCATCCCGTTCGCCTGGTGGGGCGTACACTGGTACAGCTGGATGCCGGTGTTGTCGAACGACTGCTCGAAGGTGTGTCCCTCCTCGGAGACGGCGCTCCCGCTGCTGAAGTCCGACTCGGACCCCTCGACCGACTCGACGTTGTGCGCGCCGCCGGTCCCGGTCCACTCCCAGACGACGGTCGTGCTGGAGTCGATGCGGATCGCCGCCGGCGAGAAGGCGAACCCGACGTCGCCGGCGCCGACCTGAACCGTCACCTCGTCCTGCCCGGTGAAATCCATGATCGTACCCTCGTACATGCGGGCGTCCGAGAGGTACTCGTCGATCTCGCTGGGCACGTCATCGACGGCGGTCCCGCCGTCGCCGCCGTCGGAGCCGTCAGACCCGTCGCCGCCGTCGCCGCCGCCGGAACAGCCGGCGAGCGTTCCGATGGTCAGCGCGGCGCCGGTTCCGGCGAGATACCGCCGTCTGGACAGTTTGTCAGACATCGATTGAGTTAGGGGCTGAAGACATACAAACCCCCGGACGGCTCTCGGCCACCGGGAACGAATCGGACCCCGATCGACCCGCTCGGAGTCCGGTGCCCGCGCCGTGAGGGGCGGGTTTATCGCGCTCCGGACCCTCCCGGCGACCAATGCGCGAAGACGCGCTGGCGACCCGGCTCGTCGAACACTACGAGGCGACGGTCGACGATCCGACGATCCGGCTCGAAGAGCCGTACGACGCCGACGGGCGAGAGGGGGTCGTCGACCTGGTCGTCCGGACCCGGACCCCCGAGCCGGTCGACCGGGTGATCGAGCTCAAGGCCGACGCCGCGGTGCGCCGCGCCACCGGCGCGAACGAGGTCCTCCGGCAGTACCGGCGGATGGAGCGGTACTTCCACGCCGACGAGCGCCACGCGCTCCGTCCCAAGCTCGGCCGCACCGATCCGGGCGCGCGCTACCTGCTGTGTTTCGCGCCGACGCCGACCTGCGTCCACCACGTCGCGACGAACCGCACGCTGTACGGCTCCGTCGACCCCGAGGCGCGAGCGGGGGACGTGCCCGCCGTCCGCACCGTCGCGTTCCTGACCGGCCTCGACGGCGACCCAGCCGACCTCGGACTGGTCTCGGTCAACGGCGAGATCGAGTTCGGCTCGGAGCCGTTCAAGCGGGCCGTACCGGACGACTCGCGGCTCGCCGAGAGCCTTCGGGCCGTCGACGACGACCTGATAGCGTTCCCCTGAGGCGCGCCGCGCCGACGGTCCGAGGGGTCCGGTTCCCCGCTAGAGGCCGAGCTCGCGGCCGATGACGACGTGTTGAATCTCGCTGGTCCCCTCGCCGATCTCCATCAGCTTCGCGTCGCGGTAGAAGCGCTGCGGGGCGAAGTCGGTGGTGTAGCCGTAGCCGCCGAGCGTCTGGACCGCCTCCTCGGCCACCTCGCGGGCCGCCTCGCTGGCGTCGAGCTTGGCGAGCGCGGACTCGCGCGTGACCGACTCGCCGGCGTCGTACTTCGACGCGGCGCGGTGGGTCAACAGGCGGGCGCGCTCGATCTGACGGTGCATGTGGACCACCTTGTCGCGGATCGCGTCGAACTTCGCGATCGGCTTGCCGAACTGCTCGCGCTCGCCCGCGTACTCCTTCGCGGCCTCGTAGGCGCCCTGCGCGAGGCCCACGGAGAGCGCGGCGATGGAGATCCGTCCGCCGTCGAGCGTTTTCATCGTCTGTGTCCACCCTTCGCCCTCCTCGCCGAGGAGCCGGTCTTCCGGGATCCGGACGTCGTCCAACTGGATCTCACAGGTCGGCGAGGAGTTGAGTCCCATCTTGTCCCAGACGGTCGTCACCTCGAAGCCGTCGTCGTTCTCCGGGTCGACGATGAACGTCGAAATGCCGTCGTAGCCGGCCTCGGGGTCCGTGACGGCCTTCACGAGGATCGAGTTGGCGACGTTCGCGTTCGTGATGAACTGCTTGGTGCCGTTGAGCACGTACTCGCCCGCGTCGGCGTCGTGCTCGGCGGTCGTGTCCATGTCGGAGGCGTCCGAGCCGCTGCCCGGCTCCGTGAGCGCCCACGCGCCGAGCCTCTCGCCCTCCGCGAGCGGGCGGAGCCACCGCTCCTTCTGTTCGTCGGTGCCGAACAGCTCGATCGGTTTCGCGCCCAGCGAGGTGTGCGCGGCGTACGAGAGGCCGATCCCGCCGGAGACGCGCCCGATCTCCTCCGTGACCAGGGCGTACATCAGCTGGTCGCCGCCGAGGCCGCCGTACTCCTCGGAGACTGGGATCCCCATCACGTCGAGCTCCGCGAGCGAGTCGAACACCTCCTCGGGGAACCGGTGTTCGTCCTCGATTGCCTGCGCGATGGGCGCGATCTCCTCCTCGCAGAACTCCCGGACGGTGTCGCGTATCATCCGATGTTCGGCGGGTACCTCGAAGTCCATGGGCAAGAATTGCGGCCGGCGGGCATAAACGATGCGAACGACCGTGTTAGACCGCACGCCTCGCCGCTGAAAGAGCTAAGTGCGTCCTCGCCGAGTTCGGTCGACATGGACCGAGACGGGATCGCGGCCGTCGTGGCGGAGCTGACGCTCGCGGAGAAGGTGGGCCTCGTTCACGGGGCCGAAGACGTCGAGGGGACGGCGACGGGGTTCGTCCCCGGCGTGGAGCGCGTCGGGATCCCGCCGATCAGGCTGACCGACGGCCCGCTCGGCGTCCGGACCGACGAGCCGGCGACCGCCTTCCCGTCGTCGCCGGCGCTCGCGGCGACGTTCGACCCCGACCTCGCCGAGCGCTTCGGGCGAGCCCTCGGCCGTGAGGCGACCGCGCGCGGGCAGGATGTCCTCCTCGGCCCCGGAACGAACCTGATCCGAGTGCCGCACTGCGGACGCAACTTCGAGTACTTCTCCGAGGACCCGGTCCACGCCGGCGCGTTCGCGGCCGCGGTGACCGAGGGGATCCAGTCCGCCGGCGTCGTCGCGACGCCGAAACACTACGTCGCGAACAGCCAGGAGACCCGCCGCGCCGAGGTCAGCGCCCGGGTGGACGAGTCCGTCCTCCGCGAGCTGTACCTGCCCGCGTTCCGCGACGCCGTCGAGGCCGGCGCCGGCTCGGTGATGTCGTCGTACAACCGCGTCAACGGGACGTACGCGAGCGAACACGAGAGACTCCTCACCGACGTACTCAAGGGCGAGTGGGGGTTCGACGGCTACGTCGTCTCCGACTGGTTCGGCACCGAGAGCGTCGTCGACAGCGCGAACGCCGGGCTCGACCTCCAGATGCCCGGTACCTCGGTCGAGGAGCTGCTCGAATCGATGGGGGTCGCCCCCGACGCCGGCGTCGAACCGACGGACGGCGACGCGGCGGGGGTGGACGGGACAGAGGGAGCAGGCGCCGCGGGGGAGGAAGCCGCCCCGGAGGGCCTCTTCGACGCGGCCGCGGACTCCCCGTTCGCGGGCGGGATGCCGGACCCGACGAGCGGTGGGCGATACGCGACGGAGCTCGGTCCCGCGGTCGAGCGCGGCGACGTGCCCGAGTCTCGGCTCGACGACATGGTGACGCGGATCCTCCGGTCGCTCGACGCGGTCGGGCACCTCGACGGCGAGGCGAGCGGCGACGGCGAGGCGGGCGGTGACGCGACGACGGGCGCGCTCGACACCCCGGAACACCGCGACCTCGCGGCGACGGTCGCGACCCGCGGGACCGTCCTGCTGAAAAACGACGGCGTCCTGCCGCTCGCGGACGACGCCGACGTCGCGGTCGTCGGTCCGAACGTCGACGAGGCGCTGCTCGGGGGCGGCGGCTCCTCCGAGGTGACGCCGTTCGTCCGGACGACCCCCCGCGAGGGGATCGAGGCGCGCGCCGACGGAGCGGTGACCGTCGCCCCCGGGCTGCCCCGCGTCGAGGGGATCTCGATGTTCGAGGCGATGGACGGCGCGGGCGATCCCGGCGAGGACGAGGTCGCTCCCGAGGGCGGTCCTGACGATCCGGGTGCCGTCGACGCCGAAGGGGACGACGAGCGATCGGTCGATATCGAGGGGGCCGCGGCGGCGGCCGCCGGCGCGGACGTCGCCGTCGTCTTCGTCCGCGACCGCGCGACCGAGGCCGCCGACCGCGACTCGCTCCGGCTCCCGGGGCGACAGGACGACCTGATCGCCGCCGTCGCCGACGCCGCCGACAGGACCGTCGTCGTCGCGAACGCGAGCGGGCCGATCGAGACGCCGTGGCGCGACGACGTCGACGCGGTCCTCGCGGGCTGGTACCCCGGACAGGCGCACGGCGAGGCGGCCGCGGCGGTCCTCTACGGCGACGCCGACCCCGGCGGGCGGCTCCCGGTGACGTTCGCCCCCGAAGACGCGTATCCGACGGCCGACGAGCGCCGCTTCCCGGGCGTCGACGGGGAGGCGGTGTACGACGAGGGGTTGCTCGTCGGCTACCGCCACTTCGACGCGACCGGCGACGGCCCGACCTACCCCTTCGGACACGGTCACAGCTACGCCGAGTTCCGGTACGAGGGCGTCGAGGCGGTCGGCCCGTCGACGGTCGAGGCGACGCTTTCGAACGTCGCCGCCAGACCCGGTCGGGAGGTCGTGCAGGCGTACGTCGGCGTCTCCGACACGCCCGCCGCGCCCGCCGCGCCCGACGAGCGCATCCGTCCGCCCCGCGAGCTCGGCGGGTTCGCCGCGGTCGAGCTCGCTCCCGGCGAGTCGACGACGGTCGAGATCGAGCTCGACGAGCGCGCGTTCGAGCGGTACGACGCCTCCGCGGGGTGGACGGTCGACGCGGGGGAGCACGTCGTCGAGGTGGGCCGGTCCTCGCGCGACCGACGCGGCTCCGCGACGATCGAGCGGTGACGGCGCCCGAGGACGCCTTTTAAGCGTCGTCGCCGCGTTCCACCGGTATGGAGTTCCGGCAGCTCGTCCGCGGTCGCGTCGACTGGCCCGACATCGAGCGGGTCGCGCGCGAGCTGGCGGACCGGTACGACCGCGACGAGACCCGCGTGCGGTTCCTCGACGCAGACAACTGGCTGTCGACGCCGATGGTCGTCGACGACGACCTCTTCGTGAAGGTGATCACGCGACAGAACACGCTCGTCCACGCGCTGTTCACGACGGGGCGGAATCTCGGGGCGTTCTCGGCCGGCACGGAGGGCTTCTTCGAACGCCACGAGACCCCGTACGAGATGGCGCGCCACGAGCTGGAGGCGACGCGGCGAGTCCGCGAGCTCGGAGTCAACGCGCCCGAGCCGATCGAGGCGTTCGAGGTCGACGGCCTCGGCGTGCTCGTTTTAGAGTACCTCCCCGAGTTCCGCACCCTCGGCGAGCTCGACGCGGAGACCGTCGCCGGGCTGGCGCCCGACCTCTTCGCCACGCTCCGGACGGTCCACGACGCCGGGCTCGCCCACGGCGACCTCCGGGCCGAGAACGTCCTCGTCGCGGACGGCGAGCTCTACGTCATCGACGCGACCCGCGTGAGCGAGGACGGGCGCGAGGCGGCCCGCGCCTACGACCTCGCGAGCGCGCTCGCGGCGCTGGAGCCGCTGATCGGCGCGGCCGACGCGATCGAGGCCGCGCTGACGAGCTACTCGCCCGACGAGCTCCTCGCGGCGCGCCGGTTCCTCGACTTCGTCGCGATCCGCCCGGACCACGACTTCGACGCTGCGACGCTGACGGGCGAACTCGAGAAGCGCACGGCGTAGGGGTTCCTCGCCGCCGATACCCGTCTCAGTCCCCGGTCGAGTCCGCCGGTCCGTCGACGGGACCCGCGCGCTCGCGGCTGACGATCCAGATGCCGACGGCCATCAGCGCGCCGCCGGCGAGGAAGTCCGGGCCGAGCGACTCCCCGAGCAGCGCGGCCCCGAGCGCCGCGCCGACGACGGGCTGTGCGAAGAAGAACGCGGCGACCGTCCCGGCGGAGACGTACTCCAGTCCCTTGTACCAGAGGAACCACGCCGCCGCCGTCGACGCGAGTCCGAGGTACGACACGGCGGCCGCCGACTCGACGGTGAGCGGGAGTTCGGTCGGCGAGCGGCAGAGATACCACAGCTCGCCGGCCGCGAGGGCTCCGAGCATCGGGACGCTCGCAAGCGAGGAGTACGTCGCCGCGCGGAGCGCCCCGTGTCGCCTGACCGCGCGGAGCCCCCAGACCGTGTACCCGGCCCACGCCGCGCTCGCGACGAGCAGCAGCGCCACGCCGAGGAGGTTGCCGGCGGCGATCGACGCGAGCTCGTACCGCCCGGCGAGGACGACCGCCGTGCCGACGCCCGCGAGCGTCATCCCTCCCGCCTTCGCCGGCGTGACGCGCTCTCCGAGCACGAGCGCCCCCAGCGCGACGGTGAACACCGGGGTGAGGACGGTCAAAAGCGAGCCCTGGCTGGCGTTCGTCAGCTCCGTGCCGACGAACTGCGTGGCGACCGTCAGGGTCACCCAGCCGCCGAGCGCCGCGAACGTCGGCCACTCCTCGCGCGACGGCGCGGCGTCGCCGCGGCCGGCGACGACGAGCCAGAGCGTCCCGGCGCCCAGCGCGACCCGGAGGAACCCGAGCGTCACCGGCGGGATCAGCGCGAACCCCCACTTGCTGACGACGTACATCCCGCCCCACAGCGCCGCGGCTGCGAGGGGCGCGAGGGCGAACGCGTACCGTCCGAACGTGGGCATTGAGTGGAATCGGGAGGCGAGCCGGGAGAGGACTCAGCCGCCCAGGTACAGCTGGGAGACCTCCTCGTCGTTCAGCAGCTCCTCCGGCGTCCCCTCGAACCGGACGGTCCCCTGATCGAGGACGTAGCCGCGGTCGGAGATGCCGAGCCCCTTCGTCACGTTCTGCTCGACCATGAGGATCGCCGTGTCCATGTCGTTGACCTCCCGGACGTCCTCGAACACGTCGTCGGCCGTGTTGGGGGCGAGCCCCGCGGAGGGCTCGTCGATGAGCAGCACGTCGGGCTCCATCACCAGGGCGCGGGCGAACGCGAGCACCTGGCGCTGGCCGCCGGAGAGCGTCTTCGCCTTCGAGCCGCGCTTCTCGTCGATGATCGGGAACCGGTCGTACAGCGTCTCGATCACCTCTTCGAGCCCCCCGTCGCGGGCGACGCCGCCCATCCGGAGGTTCTCGTCGATCGTCAGCGAGCCGAACACGTTGTCGGTCTGGGGGACGTAGCCGATCCCCTCGCGGACGATCTCCTCGGGCGCCATCCCGCCGATGTCGCGGCCGTGGTACTCCACGGTCCCCGTCCACGGGGTCAACATCCCGAACGCGGTCTTGAGGACCGTCGACTTGCCGGCGCCGTTCGGGCCGACCAGACAGACGATCTCGCCCGGATTGAGCCGGACCGAGCAGTCGTCGAGCACCTGTACCTCGCCGTACCCGCTGTCGACGCCCGACAGCGAGAGCACGGGATCGGTTCCGCCGTGAGGCCCGTCCGCGGCCCCGGTCGTGTCGTCCGTCATTCCGTCGCTCATGCGCCGCCTCCGAGGTACGCGTCGATGACGCGCTGGTCGTTGCGGACCGAGTGCGGCGGCCCCTCGGTGAGGACGTGTCCCTGATCTAAGACGACGATCGGGTCCGCCAAGTCCATCACGAACTCCATGTCGTGTTCGATGAGCAGGAACGTCGTCCCCTGCTCGTTGAGCCGCCGGATCTGTTCTTTGAGCTTCTTCGCCAGCGTCGGGTTCACCCCCGCCACGGGCTCGTCGAGCAGCAGCACCTCCGGCTCGGCGAGCATCGCCCGCGCGAGCTCGACGAGCTTCATCTGCCCGCCGGAGATGTCGGTGGCGGGCTGGGTCGCGAGGTGGTCGATCTCGAACTCCTCCAAGATCCGCTCCGCCTCGGCGAGGTTGGCCGACTCGCTCTCGGCGACCGTGCCGGGCGAGGTGAACAGCGTGAGGAACGACTCGCCGGGCTGCTTCCGCGGCCCGACCAGCATCGCCTCGCGCACCGTCATCCCCTCCAGCTTCCGGGGCGTCTGGAACGTCCTGACGAGGCCGCGCTCGGCGACCTCGTACGGCTCCATGCCGGTCACGTCCGTCCCGTTCACCTCGACCGTCCCCCCGTCCGGCTCGTAGAACCCGGAGATGAGGTTGAAGATGGTCGACTTGCCGGCCCCGTTCGGACCGATGAGGCCAGTGATCGTCCCGCGCTCGACGTCGAAGGTGGCGTGGTCGGTCGCCGCGAGCCCGCCGAACGACTTCTGGAGGTCGTCGACGCGGAGGACGACGTTCTCGGTGTCGGCGTCACTCATCGCCGCCACCTCCCTTGCGCTCGCGGACGCCGCTGTCCGGCGTCTCGGGCGTTCCGCCCCCGTCGACGGCGCTCGGCCAGATCAGCTCCCGCTGCGGCGGAAGGACCCCCTGAGGCCGGTAGCGCATGACGGCGACGATGACGACGCCGATCAACAGCAACCGTAGCGGCGCGGGGTCTATCGGGAGCGCCACGTCGTTCAGGAAGCGCGTCCCCTCGCGGATCGTGACGATGACGACACCGCCGAACAGCGCCCCGCGGTTGGAGCCGCTGCCGCCGAGGATTACCGCGACCCACGCGTAGAACGTCGTGATCGGGTCCAGGTCGCCCGGCCCGACGTAGAGATTCAGATGCGCGTAGAACACGCCGGCCAGCGCCATGATCAGGCTGCCGAGGACGAACGACTGCATCTTGAACGAGTAGGTGTTCTTGCCCAGCGCCCGCGCGAGGTCCTCGTCGGAGCGGATCGTGCGCAGCACGCGCCCCCACGGCGACCGGTGCGCACGCCTGAGTACGAGGTACGCGCCCCCCGCGAACGCCACCACCAACAGGCCGTTCAGCGACGCCTGCCAGAACGGCGTTTCGAGGAACACCGGCGACCCGGGTACTACCTCCAACCGGAGTCCCGGCATCGCTTCGGGGAACGTCGAGAGCACCGGCCACCCGACGAAGAATCCGGGGATACCGCGAAGGCCCGCGCTGCCGTTCGTCAGCCACCGCTCGTTGAGTACGATCAGCCGCACGACCTCCGCGAGTCCGAGCGACGCGATGGCGAGGTAGTCGGCCCGGAGCCGGAGCGTCGGGATACCGATCAGCAGCGCCAGCACGAACGCGACGACGAGCGCGACGGCGAGCCCGACGAGGGGGTTGAACCCCCCCGCTATCGGCGAGCCGCTCGCGGTCATCAGCGCAGTGCCGTACGCTCCGATGCCGAAGAACGCGGCGACGCTGAAGTTGATCAGGCCCGTGAACCCCCACTGGGCGTTCAGGCCGAAGGACAACAGCGCGTACATCCCCGCCAGTCCGACGAGGAACAGGAAGTACGTCGGGCTGAGCCCGCCGGTGAGCATCGCGACGAAGAGGAACAGCAGGAACGCGACGCTGACGCCGAGCACCCACCACTCCGGGCGGGTCAGGTCGGCGAACGCCGCTTTCGGGTCGTCGAGGAGACTCATGTCGCACCCTCCCCGGCGATCCCGTTGGGGCGGACCAACAGCACGACGACCATGATCACGAACGCGATCGCGTTCGCGTACTCGATGGTGACCAGGTTCTCGATCAGTGTCGCGAGCCAGTTCGGACGGATCGGTAGCGCCTCGACCACGTTGGAGAAGAACGGCGTTAGCTGATTTATCATGCCGATGAGGAACCCGCCCGCCATCGCGCCGTAGACGGAGCCTATCCCGCCGAGGATCACCGCCGCGAATATCACCAGCAGCAGGTTAAAGCCCATCCGGGGCGCAAGCTGGTTGAAGAGCCCGAGGAACACGCCGCCCGCGCCGGCGAGCCCGGCGCCGATGACCCATGTCCAGAGCTTGACCCGCTTCGTCCGGATACCGCTGACCCGCGCGAGGTCGGGGTTGTCCGCCATCGCGCGCATCTTCCGACCGAGGTCGGTGTACTGGAGCAGGACGTGGAGCCCGACGACGAGCGCCACCGCCGATCCGAATATCGCGACGTCGTGGAGCGTTATCCGGACGCCGTACTGTACCAGGGCCTCGATCGGCCGCAGCGGCCGGACGTCGAACCGAGTGAAGTCGGAGCCGAACCGGATCTGGATCACCGCGCGGTAGATGAACGCGATCCCGATCGACGTGATCAGCAGGCCGATCGAGTCGACGTCGAGCGGCTCGTAGATGAGCTTCTCGGTGGCGACCGCCACGACCGCGGCCACGGCGATCCCGACGACCAAGGCCAGGAAGAAGCCGTACGGGAGCCCCAACACCGCGCCGCCGAGCCCGCCGACGGCGCCGAAGGTCACGAGCGCCGAGTACGCGCCGATCGTCATCGTGTCGCCGTGCGCGAAGTTCGCGAAGTCCGCGATGCTGTACACCAGCGACAGCCCGATGCTGCCGAGGACGATGATGCTGCTGAACACCAACCCGTTGGCCAGGTATCCGAGGACGGTCATCGGTCGGAATTAGCCTTCGATGAAGTCGATGCCTTCGTACGCGTGGTCCTGGACCTCTAGGACCTGAAGGAAGCCGACCGGGTCCCCGTTCTCGTCGAAGTTGATGGGGCCGCTGACCCCCTGGTAGTCGACGTCGTCCGGGCCGCCGCCGTCCGCGAGGATCTGGCTGGCGGCCTCGAACGAGGTCACTTCCTCGCCCTCCGGACCGGAGACGCGCCGGACGGTGTCCTGAAGCGCCGCGCCGGAGAACTCGTCGGCGGCCTGAATCGCGAGCGCGGCGTTGATCACGCAGTCGTACGCGTACGCCGCCCACGAGGTCGGCTGCCGGCCGTACTCGGACTCGAAGGCGTCCGCGAACGACTGGTAGTTCTCCTCCTCGACGGGCGCGGACGGAACGACGATCTTCATCCCCTCGATGCTCCCCTCGGGGGTGTTCTCTAAGACGTTGTCGCCGGAGACGGAGTCGGCGCCGTAGAACTGCGCCTCGTACCCCGAGGAGTACACCTCGTTGACCATCGTCGCGAATTCGGCCTGGTAGGTGATGAACAGCCACGCGTCGGCGCCGGAGCTGTTCATCTCCGAGATGACGCTGGAGTACGACTGCTGGTCCTGGTCGTGGGGCGTGTTGTAGACGACCTCGCCGTCGTACGCGTCGACGAACGCGTCCGTGAGGCTCTGGCCGTAGTCGTTGTTGACGTAGGTGATCGCCACCTCGTCGTAGCCGTCGTCGGTGATGAGGTTCGAGAGCGCGAGCGACTGGCTCCGTCCCGACGGCGACATCCGGAGCAGTCCCGGGAATTCTGTGAGGTTGAGTCCGGTGGAGTTCTGACTCAGCTGAACGACGTCGGTCCCCTCGATGACGCTCTCGTAGATGGCCAGCGAGACGCCGGAGCCGACCGCGCCGATCAGGAACGGCACGCCGTCCTGATTGACGAGCTTCTGGGCGGCCGCGATCCCGCCCTGGTTCTCGCTCTCGGAGTCCTCGACGACGATGTCGAGGTCTCGCCCGTTGATGCCGATCTCGTTGACGCGCGAGAGGGCGAGGTTGACGCCGCGCTGGTTCCGCTCGCCGAACGCCGACAGCGACCCGGTCTGGGAGTCGACCATCCCGATCTCGTAGGCCTCGGTCGAGTCTCCCCCGTCGTCGCCCTCGCCGCCGTCGTCGCCCTCGCCGCCGTCGTCGCCCTCGCCGCCCTCGCCGCCGTCGCCGCCGTCGCTGCCCTCGCCCCCGTCGTCGGTCGTACTGAGACAGCCCGACAGTCCGACGAGCCCCGCACCGCCGGTCAGCTTCAGCAGCGTTCGCCGGTCCGTCGTGTCCGTGGTATCTCGTGACATATGTTTCCGATAGTCCCGAGCACATTCGGCTACCTTAACCCCGGCCCGTCCATGGTCGGGACGAGCGGGACAGATCGGTGAATCAGCAGGTAGTGGCAGTGAATACATTTTATACAGAAATTTATTTTCGGAACAATTGGTCGGGTACCAATATATACCGCTTCGGATCCGCGGTGATCGTATGATACCGCCCATCGCGAGCAACTTTGTCGCCGGCGAGACGCCGGAGGCGGCGCTCGCTCACGTCGAGGGGCTTAACGACCGCGGCGTGGCCGGCATCCTGAACCTGCTCGGCGAACACTACGAGGAACGGCCCCCCGCCGACGCCGACGCCGACGCGTACGTCGACCTCGTCGAGGCGATCGCGGAGCGCGGCGTCGACGCCTGCGTCTCCGTCAAATCGAGCCAGATCGGCCTCGACGTCGGCGACGACGTCTTCGAAGAGAACCTCGCGCGCATCGTCGAGGCGGCCAACGCCCCGGCGGCGACCGGGTCCGACGGGACGGGCACGTTCGTCTGGATCGACATGGAGGACCACGAGACCACCGACGTGACGCTCGACGCGTTCGAACGGCACGCGGTCGAGACGGACGGCAACGTCGGCGTCTGCGTACAGGCGAACCTGAAGCGGACCCGCGAGGATCTCGAACGGCTCGCCGACCTCCCGGGGAAGGTCCGACTCGTCAAGGGCGCGTACGACGAGCCGGCCGAGATCTCTTATAAAAAGAAGGCGCGAGTCGACGAGTCGTACCGCGACTGCCTCGCCTACATGTTCGAGGCGTTCGACGACGGCGTCGCCGTCGGGAGCCACGACCCCGCGATGATAGAGTACGCGACGGAGCTGTACGCCGAACACGGGACCTCCTACGAAGTACAGATGCTGACCGGCGTCCGGGAGTCGGCGCAGTTCGAACTCGCCGCCGAAGACGACGTGACGGTCTACCAGTACATCCCGTACGGCTCCAAGTGGTTCTCCTACTTCTACCGGCGGATCCGGGAGCGCAAGTCGAACGCGCTGTTCGCGCTGCGCGCGGTCGTCGGGAGCTGAACGAACTGGGTCAGAGACCGGCGATCGGGCGTTACGATTTATCAATCAGAGCGTGGTGTTGCGGTCAACTGTTTATAAGTGATTGATGGATCGACAACGGACACCGCCAAAGCCCCAGCCGCTCGCATATAAATAACTGACAGTAGATCGACGGAGAGTACCTCCAAAGCCTCAACGGCTTATTTATAAATAGCTACCAGCAGATCGGTGGCGAGTACCTCCAAAGCCCCAGCCGCGAGGCGGGCGCAGGCGACGCAAGCACCGCAGGGAGGGAGCGGTAGCGACCGAGTGAGGAGCGTGGTTCGAGAGAGCAAAGCTCTCTCGTCATCACGAGACGCCCTCGGCGTCTCGAACGACAGCGAGCGTGCGCCCGCCTCGCGGCTGCCCCTTTGAGTCCCACCCGACCGCACAGCACCGCAGCCTCATCCCTCCCCAACCTCGTCGGGCGCGTCCTTCGGGCTCCCTTCGGTCGCCCTCGTCGTGCCCGACTCCCTCGCGCGTGCGGTTCGCGCCGCGGTGCGGCGCTCACCGGCACGCGCCACCGCCTTCATTTATAAGCACTCGTCGCCGCCACTTGCGGGTATTTAAATATCGTATCGCAACTGACGCTCCGTAACACTCGCTCCGCTGTCGACACCGCCGATTAGGGGTCCAGCAGCTTCGACTCCGCCTTCCGAAGGTGTTCGAGCAGCGTCGTCTTCGAGACGTTCAGGTCGTCGGCGAGCTCGCGCGTCGACGCCTCTCGGGGCCACTCGTAGTAGCCCGCATCGCGGGCGTGTTCGTACACCTTCCGCTGGGTCGTGGTCAGCGTGTCGAGCCGCTGCTCGCGGGGGGTCCGCCCCGCGTGTCCCGACGACGACATCGACTCTACCGTCACCTCCGCGCCGGCCGCCTCCTGAACCGCGTCGAGGGACTCCCGGATCTCCGTGCGCTCCCCGACGAAACACACCTGCCACTCCTCTCGTCCCTCTTCGATCCGGACCGGCGCGCTGTGGACGAAGCCGTACTCCAGCAGCGTCGGGCACACCATGTCCGCCGGGTCGTACTCCAAGAAGAACTCGCGAACGACGTTTCCCGGGGCGTCCCGAGCGCGCCCGAACCGCTCCTGTAGTTCGAGCAGGTTCCCCGCGCGGTCGGACTCGCGGATCGCGTCGAGCAGCGCTTCGACCTCCTCGTTCGTGTCTCCGAACGCCGTGAACAGGCCGTTCACCGTGTTCGGCGCGTCGCTCTCGGCCCTCGGTGAGTTGTATATCGCGTGTGCGAGGACGCCACCGCCGGTCTTTTTCGTCGCCTCGATCGCCCAGCAGTTCGGATGCCACAGGTCCAGCGTGAGCCTGGTTCCGGCCCACTCTCCCGCCCCGTCCGCGTCGGTTGTCGCCATTGTTCACCTTTCCTTGGCACCACATGACAAAGACCCTGCCGACCATGGTAGGGTGGGTTATTTGGACGTGCCGACGGGATGTGCCGAACATGGCGCAGCCCTACCAGCACTACATCGACGGCGAATGGGTCGACGGCGACGGGTCCGAGACCTTCGAGAGCGAGAACCCCGCGACCGGAGAGACGCTCGGGGAGTTTCGTCAGGGAACCCCCGAAGACGTCGACCGCGCGGTCGACGCCGCGGACGCGGCGTTCGAGGAGTGGCGCGAGCTCTCGCGGATCCAGCGCGCGGAGTACCTCTGGGACGTGTACCACGAGCTCCGCGACCGCACGGACGAGCTCGGAGAGATCGTCACCAAGGAGTGCGGCAAGGAGATAAGCGAGGGGAGAGCGGACGTGGTCGAGGCCGCGCACATGGTCGAGTGGGCCGCGGGCGACGCCCGCCACCCGAAGGGCGACATCGTCCCCTCGGAGATCCCCTCGAAGGACGCGTACATGCGTCGGAAGCCGCGCGGCGTCACCGGCTGCATCACGCCGTGGAACTTCCCGGTCGCGATCCCCTACTGGCACATGGCCATCGCGCTGGTCGAGGGGAACACCGTCGTGTTCAAGCCGGCCGAGCAGACGCCGTGGTGCGCGCAGATCATCGCGGAGATGTTCGACGACGCCGGGATCCCCGACGGCGTCTTCAACATGGTACAGGGGTTCGGTGACGCGGGCAACGCGATCGTCGAGCACGACGACGTCTCGACGGTGCTTTTCACCGGCTCGGCGGAGGTCGGCCACCACATCCAGGAGAAGCTCGGCGGCGTCGCCGGCAAGCGCGCGGCCTGCGAGATGGGCGGCAAGAACGCCGTCGTGGTCACCGAGGAGGCGGACCTCGACGTCGCGGTCCACTCCGCGGTGATGTCCTCCTTCAAGACCACCGGCCAGCGCTGCGTCTCCTCCGAGCGCCTGATCGTCCACACGGACGTGTACGACGAGTTCAAAGCGCGGTTCGTCGAGGTCGCGGAGTCGGTCGCGGTCGGCGACCCCCTCGACGAGGACACCTTCATGGGGCCGCTCATCGAGGCGGAACACCGCGAGAAGGTCACCCGGAACAACGAGGCGGCCCGCGAGGAGGGCGTGAACGTACTCGTCGACCGGACCGAGCTCGACGACGAAGAGATCCCGGACGGCCACGAGGACGGCTACTGGGTCGGTCCGTTCGTCTACGAGGCCGACGCCCACGCCGACCTGACGTGTACTCGGGAGGAGGTGTTCGGGCCTCACGTCGCGCTCATGGAGTACGACGGCGACATCGAGGAGGCCGTGGAGATCCAGAACGACACCGACTACGGGCTGGCGGGCGCGATCATCTCCGAGGATTACCGGCAGATAAACTACTACCGCGACCACGCCGAGCTGGGGCTGGCGTACGGGAACCTCCCGTGCATCGGCGCCGAGGTCCAGCTCCCCTTCGGCGGCGTGAAGAAGTCCGGCAACGGCTACCCCTCCGCCCGGGAGGCGATCGAGGCCGTCACCGACCGCACCGCGTGGACCCTGAACAACTCGAAGGAGATCGAGATGGCCCAGGGGCTCTCCGCGGACATCAAGACGAAAGACGACTAACCCTTCCGGGATGACGCCCGGAGATGGGCGTTAGAACGCTTCTCACTCCGCCACGCCGCGAACCGCCGCGACCGTCTCTTCGGGCGTCTCGGCCCCCGCGAGCGCGCCGCGAGCCGCGAGCCGCTCTCGCGGCCGCCCGACCGGCTGCGGCTCGGACGCGGTCTCGATCAGGTCGGCCTCGCGAAGGAGCCGCTTTATCCGCGTGAACGTCGAGGGGCTCCCGAGCCCGGCGTCCTCGCAGGCCCGCCGGAGGGTGCGGTCGAGGATACCTTCGCGGGCGCCGACCGCGTAGGCGCGGACGCGGGTCTCCTCGGAGTCGGGCCCGTCGGTCCCCGCGGCGTCCGGATTCGCCGCCACGTCGAGCGCGCGGAGCACCGCGGCCGCGACAGACTCGTCGCACCGCCCCGCGAACCCCTCGAACACGCGTCGCCGGCTCGGCGTCCGGAGCCCGTACGGCTCGGCCGCTGCGAACGCCGAGGCGTACCGCTCGCGGAGCGAGGCGTCGTCGCCGACACGGTGCCACCGACTCGCCTCTCCGGCCGCTTCACGGTCCTCCGATTCCACCAGCGCGAACCCCGTCTCCTCGCCAGCGAGCACCGGGTTCGGCTGCGGCGCGTCGATGACGCGGAGGTCGATTACGTCGGCGTCGAGGAGCGCCGCGAGTCGGCTCGCCGGCCGGAATCCGGCCGTCGCGACGTCGACAGCGGCCTCGCCCGCGAACACGTTCAGCGTCGGGATCTCGGACGGTCCGTGGTCGCCGGCCCCGTCGGTCCCGTCTGCCCCGTCGGCCTCGCTCGCCAGATCCGCGACGCTCGGCTCGACGAGCGCCGGGGCGGCCTCGCCGTACGCCTCGACGACCGCGCGGAGCAGCCGCGGTCCGGGGTCCACGAGGATCGGGTCCGAGAGCGCGCCCAGCGGGAGCGGCTCCGGGGTCGAGGGGAGCGCGGGACCGGTCGCCATCGACCGATCCTACGGGCGCGACGGATTAAGGATGCGGGACGTTGCGGCGACGCGAGACGCGCACGAGGCCGCGGGATCGCGGCGTGCCGGCTCGCGCGCCTTTTTGGCCCCGCGCTCGAAAGCGGAACGCGTGCCACCGCTGGACCTGTCGATCGGGCTCGGAACGTCCGGGCTCGACGACCCCGAGACCTGTACCGACACCGTCGCCGCGGCGCTGGACGCGGGCTACCGCCACGTCGACACCGCGCAGATGTACGACAACGAGGCCGCGGTCGGCGAGGGGATCGCCGCGAGCGACGTCGACCGCGACGACGTGGTCGTCGCCACGAAGGTCCACCCGGAGAACCTCGCCCCCGAGGACGTGCGCGAGACGGCGCGGGCGAGCCTCGACCGGCTCGGCCTCGACCGCGTCGACCTCCTGTACGTCCACTGGCCGATCCGTGCGTACGACGCGGCGGCGACGCTGCCGGCGTTCGACGACCTCCGCGACGCGGGGGTAACCGACCACGTCGGCGTCTCGAACTTCACCCCCGACCTGCTGCGCGAGGCCGCCGATATCCTCGACGCGCCGATCGCGGCCCACCAGGTCGAGTGTCACCCGCGGTTCCGCCAGCCGGAACTGCGAGCCCTCGCCGACGAGCTCGACCATCGCCTCGTCGGCTACTCCCCGCTCGGCCGCGGCGAGATCCTCGACGACCCGGCGGTGGTCGAGATCGCGGAGCGGAACGGCCTCTCGCCGGCGGTCGTCGCGCTCGCGTGGGCGCTCGACCGCGGGATCGTGCCGATCCCGAAGGCGCGCGGCGACCACGTCCGGGAGAACCTTCGCGCGGTCGACGTCGACCTGCCGGACGACGACCTCGCAGAGATCGACGCGCTCGACCCCGGTGAGCGGCAGATCGACCCGGACGACGCCGCGTGGAACCGGTAGCGGCGGCAGCGCCGCCGTTTCCGCCGGGGCGGTCCGCCGGTCAGACCGCGTCGAGCCGGGCCCGGAGCGCCGCGTCCGCGCGTTCGACGAGGTCGTCGAGCGGCTCGTCGAGGTACGTCGCCCACTGGTCGACGAAGCCCGAGCGACCGAGCATCCGAACGGCCTCGTAGACCGGCCGCCGTCGGTCGAACCCCCTCGGGAGCCCGCCGGCGCGCTCGCGGTACCCCTCGCGGAGCGCGGCGGCGAACCGATCCGGACCGGTCGAGTCGAACCCGTTGAGCAGCTGGTCCTCCGCGCGAACGAGGTCGCGCGCGGGGTCGCCGACGTGCGACAGCTCCCAGTCGATCATCGCGATTCCCGCGCCATCGGCGACGGTCGCGGACGCCTCCTCACCCTCGGTCGTCACGAAGAGGTTCGGCTTCGTGACGTCGCCGTGGACCAGCGCCGCGGGCGCACCGTCGAGCAGATCCCGGTTCGCGCGGACGCAGTCGATCACGGCGTCGTAGTGGTCCGCGAGCCGCTCCGAGGTGCCGATCTCGCGCGTCCGCTCGATAGTCGCGAGCAGCACTTCCGTCCACGACGCGAACTCGATCGAGAGGCCGGCGGACTCGGCCGACGCGGTCGGTCCGCCGTCCGCCGTCGTCCCCTCCGCAGCAGTCCCCCTCTTCGCCCCCGCGCCGACGATCTCCCCGTGGCTCGCGAACCGGTCGGCGTGGAGCGCGGCGAGCGTGCGCCCGACGCGGCGGAGCAGTCGCTCGCGCTCGGCGTCGCTCGCGGCCTCGCAGACCTCCAGCAGCCCGCGGCCGGGGGCCGGCGCCGTCGCGAGGTACGCCGGGTCGCCGTCGGGGTCGGCCGCCACCACCTCGGGGACCGGGAGCGGGCCGTGTTCCCCCACGTACCCGAGGACGGCGCACTCTCGGGCGAGCCGTCGGCTCTCGTCGGCGAGGGAGACCTTTAGGAACGCTCGCTCCCCGTCGGCGAAGACGACGCCGACCGTCTCGTTGGCGCCGTTCCAGGAGGGCCCGACGCCAGTCACCCGGTCCACGGTCCGGTCCGGAAACGCCGCACGAAGGGCCCGTTCGATCGGCTCCGACCCGGTGCCGTTCATGGGATTCAGTCCCGCCCGGACAGTGATAATATTGTTGTCAGTGTCCGCAGCCATGCCACGAGAAGCCGACTCACACGCGTTACACTCCCGTATCGCGGCGATCACCGACATCCTCATACGTGTTGGCGAAACAGAAGAATCCAGTGAACGACGGGTCATCGGGCAAGCGGATCGGGTTCGAAGTCGACGGAACGACGCTCACGGTCCGCGACGTGATCGAGGGCGAGGAGATGCGGCTCGGCGTCGACCGCGAACCGGATCTCCGTCCGGCGCTTCCCGAACTGTTTCCCCTTCCGGTCGACGAGGCGGTCAGCTTCGAGGCGGAGTGGCTTACCGTTCCGGAGTACACGTCGATCGCCGTCCGAGACGCCGAGGGCGAGTTCATCGAGCGGCCCAACGAGCCGACGGAGTTCCCGCGGGGAACGTACTGTATCGAGATAACCGGTGTGACGAAGGCGTCCCTCAGGTTCGAAGACGCGGAGCTCTCCGTCAGCGGAGTCGAAGGCCCCGATCCGATCGAAATCGCGCTCGACCGTCCGGCGACGGTCACCCTTGCCGGGCGGTCGCTCCACAGCCGCCCGGAGGCGACGATCATCGTCCCCGACGACCCGGAAGCGCTCGCGGAGGCGGTGTCGGTACTGGGGTCGTCGATAAAAGAGTTCTCCGCGGAGCGGTCCTGGCCGACGCTGCGGGGGTATCCGCCCCGAATCCGGCGAGGCGAGTCGCTCGATATTCCGAGCCCGTTGACCGTCCCCGACACGGGCGTCGAGGTCGTCGTCCGACCGACGTACGCAGACGTGTACCGCCTCTCGACGCTGGCGTACTACCTCGGCGCGCGGATGACGATCGGCGAGGAACCGGCGGTCCGGCTCGACACCGGATACACGGAGCGGCTTCCCACCGACGGGCGCCAACTCGAAGAACGAGCGGAGGAACTGCTACGCACCTGGTTCTTTCTCGACACGCTCGTCCGGACCGACGGTTACATGCTCTCCGACAGGGAGGAGTACGAGCAAGTCGGCCCGCAACTCCCGTTTTACCCGCCCAATCTGGACGACAGCTCGTTAAGCGAGCGGCTGATGGAGTACCTGGAAGTCGACCCGGCGACGGTCGAAGCGTATACCCCCGAATGGTCGACCGAAGCGGTACTCCGCCCCGGTCCTGCGGGCGCGGAGCTACTGCCGCACCTCGCGCACGTCCTCACACCGGTCCGTGTCCGCGGTTCGGCCGAGCGGACGCGCTCGGGCGACCCGGTAGGGCTCACGACGGCGGATCGGCCGACCGACGGTCCACAGTCCTCCCCACGCGACGACGACCCGGTACCGGACCCGGACGCGGATCCGATCCCGTCGCGGACCGCCGCGGCGCTCCCTGCGGCGTACGAACACGAACTTCTGCGGACCCCTCCGAGCGCCGGGGAAGCGAACGTCACGCTCCTCGTCCATTCCGCCGATCGAGCGCGGCGTCTCCGTGAGACGCTCACGGACCCGTCGCTGGCAGCCGGCGTCAGATCGCTTTCGGTCCTCGAAACGCCGACCGCGGACACCGTCGCGGAGGTACTCTCGGACCCATCGGTCGACCTGCTGTACTGTGACCTCCCCCTCGACGGGGGCGCCCCGATCGTGGACTCCGGTCGAGTCGAGTTCCCTCACCGCGCGGCAGCGGACGGTCGGTCGGCACCCGCCGTTAGCGTCTTCGAGGGCAGCCGACGCGTCGCCGTCGGCATCGACGCGGTCCGACGCGGCGGCACCGGTTCCGCGGTGGTGGACGGTCGGATTCCGGACGACCGGATACGAACGCTGGTCGAGTTGCTTGCTTCGGTGGGTCTCCCCCTCGACACGTCCCTCGCTACGCTACAACTCTCCGGTCGGCCCCCCGTCCGGTTCGCGGGCGACGCTTCTACGGTTGTGGTCCCTCCGAATCCCCCTACGCCCCGGCTCGCATTCTTCGAATCCGCGACGGAATCGAAACACCGTCTCACGTGGCGGACCGTGCTTTCCCCCGTCTCGTGGCTCGGAGCAGAGTATCAGATCGTGTACGATTGTTTCGACGACAAGGCCCGGCTCGTCGGTCGCGACCCGGCAGAGCGGCCGATGCTCTCCTCGGAGGTGGTGGCCGACTGCTCGACCGAACCAGACACCACGCTGTTCCTCAACGGGCAGTTCGTGTCTCCGACTGTCGATCTCACGGTCGAAGACGTCGAGGAGTCGGCTCGTCGAGCCCTCGCGGCTGAGGATTCGAACGTCGACGGCCCGACCGATCTGCGGGACGAAGCCGAATGTCACGACTGACTCCGTGCGGCCGACCGATGACCGGTTTGCGTCTGTAACGGTCTCGTCCGACACTCCCCGCCGACATTTTTTATTCGACCGACGGAGAATCACTACATATGCCCCAGATACACCTCGACGAGGAGACGGTCGAGCGGCTGGACGCGCTCCGGGTCGACGACGAGGAGTACGACGAGATCGTGAGCGAACTGATCAGCATCTACGAGGCGGAGGAGCTCACGCTGTTCCGCGGCAGCGACGTGGAGTGACGCCCAGGGACGAGGGCCCGCCGACCGGCCGAGCGTCGGCCGCCGGCTACTCCTGGTACGCGACGCGGACCTGCTCCCACTTGCCGACCTCCTCTAAGTGCGCCTGTAGCTCGTCGGCGTACTCCTGAACGAGACGCTCGGCGGCCTCCAGTTCCTCGTCCGAGGGGCCGTCCGATCCGCCGCCGAGGCCGAGCGCGCCCTTGATCGAGTCGACGACGCCGCTGCCGCCCGACCCGCCGGAGTCGCCGGCGCCGTCGCCGCCGGGAGCGCCGCCCATCCCGGACATCTGCGACCGGAGGTTCTCCAGTTCGGGCATGATCGCGGGGAGGCTCGACGTGTCCGCGACGACCTGAGCGGCCTCGGGGTCGTCGGCGTTCTCGATCTCCAGCTCGGTCGCCGTCATGATCAGTCCCCACTCCTGGCTGGAGAAGCGCGACGCCGCGACGCGCTCGTTGAACTGGTTGTCGACCGTCATCCGCTCGCCGACGATGGCGTCGGTCCACTCGCTCATACGCCCCCGTTCGCCGGTCGCGGTGAAAAGTCCGTCCCCCCGCGGCGAGCCGGGTCCGCTGTCCTCCGGGCTGCGCCCGACCCGCGCTCGACCCCCGCCCGCTACCACCGCAGCAGGTCGTCGAACGCGTCGCCCGCGAGGCCCGGACCGGCCGGGACCGCGATCCGCCCGTCCGCGATCGGACAGGGATCGGGCGCCAGGTCCTCGGCGAGCAGCGATCCCGTCGCGAGCCCGCACGGAGACACGTCGGGGATCGCGGCCGCGACGTGGGCGGCGGCCGTCCGCGCGACGACCGCGTCGATCGTGGTGGTGACGACGGGGTCGACGCCGGCCGACCGCGCCCGCAGCGCGGCCGCGAGCGCGCGGTCCGGCCCGCCGAGCGCCATCGGCTTGAGGACGACCGCGTCGGCGGCGCCAGCGTCCAGCACCGCGTCGATCCCGCGTGCGGCGACCGACTCGTCGGCCGCGATCGGGACGCCGTCGCCCGCGGCGTCGGCCGGGTCGCGCTCACGGAGCGCCGCCAGCCCGTCGAGGTCGGTCGCGGGGAGCGGCTGCTCGACGTAGGCGAGGTCGAAGCCGGCCAAGACGTCGAGCGCGCGGCGCGCCGTCTCGCGGTCCCACGCCCCGTTCGCGTCGGCGCGCAGCGAGACCGCGTCACCGACCGCCTCGCGGACCGCGCGGACGCGCTCGACGTCGGCGTCGACGTCTCGGGCGCCGACCTTCAGCTTGAGGCAGTCGAACCCCGCCTCGACCGCCCGCCTCGCCTCGGCGGCGGTCTCGGGCGGGGAGCCGTCTCCGACGGTCGCGTTGACCGGGACGGCGTCCGCGGGCGTCGGGTCGACGCCGGCCTCGACCGCGAGCCGGTCCGCGAGTCGCGCTCCCGCGTCGCGGGCCGCGGCGTCGGCGAGCGCGAGGGAGACGCCGTGTCGCGCCGCCGGCGTCGACGCCGCGTCGAGCGCCTCCAGCACGGGTTCGGATTCAGCCCGGGCGTCGAGACCGTCGAGCGCCGCCGCGCACGCCTCGCGCGACTCCGTCCACCCCGGAAGCGGGGTCGCCTCGCCGAGGCCGACCGCGCCGCCCCTGCCGTTCCCGCCGTCCCCGCGCTCAACCGCGACCAGGAACCCCTCTCGGCGACGGATCTCCCCGCGGGCGGTACCGAGCGGGCGGGCCAGGCCGAGCGCGAACGGCCGGTGTCGCATCGCGCGAATCCGGTCCTCGCCGCCGGGGGCGTCGGCGGTCACAGCGCCAGTCCGACCGCGAACGCGACGGCGTACGCCGCGAGCAGCTTGCCGGTCGATTCGAGCGCGGGGTTGAGCGCCTCGCCCGAGGTCTCGGTCAGCACAGTCCGCGCGACGGCCGCCGCCAGCGGGAGGGTGACGAGCGGGAGCAGCGTCCCGGGGCCGTCGCCGCGCGCGACGAACCACAGCGGGGCGAGGTACGCGAGGGCGAGCATCGCGAGGTACTCGGCGCGGGCGAAGCGGTACCCGAACCGGACGGCGAGCGTGCGCTTGCCCGTCGAGGCGTCCTCCTCTCGGTCGCGGAGGTTGTTGACGACGAGGATGTTCGTCGACAGCGCGGCGATCGGGAGGCCCGCGACGAGCGCCGCGAGCGTGACGGTCCCCCCCGGAACTCCGACCGGGAACCAGCCGGAGAGGAGCGCGGCGGCCTGGACGTAGTAGGTCCCGGTCACCGCGATCACGCCGAAGAAGACGAACACGAAGAGGTCGCCGAGCCCGTGGTAGCCGAGCGGGTACGGGCCGCCGGTGTAGGCGATCCCGGCCGCGACGGAGGCGAGCCCGATCACGAGGATCGGGACGCCGCCGACGGCGACGAGGTAGGTCCCCACGAGGATCGCGGCCGCGAAGGTGAGCCACATCGCCCGCTTCACTTCGTTCGGCTCGATGAGGCCGCTGGCGACGACGCGGGTGAACCCCTCGCGGTCGTCGGTGTCGGCGCCTTGGATCGCATCGTAGTAGTCGTTCGCGAAGTTCGTGCCGACCTGGATCAGCGCCGCGCCGACGAGCGCCGCCAGCGCGGGCAGCGGGGCGAACACGCCGTCGCCGAGCGCCAGTCCGACGCCGACGATCACCGGCGCGGCCGCGGCCGGGAGCGTCTGGGGGCGGGCGGCCATCACCCACGCCCGCCGGCGGGTCACCTCGGTACTCATTGTCGCAGGTTGGTGCGTGGCGTCCCTTAAGCTTGCCATCGCGGAGCGTCGCGTCACCGCACCGACGGCTCCCCGACCCCCGTTCGACCGAACGGTCCGATACCGTTCGCGGCGAACGATACCGAGTCGCGTACACCTATGCCCCGGGGACGAGACCGTTCGCCATGGCCCGCGTTCCCTACGCCGAGGCGTCGGACGTGCCGGACGAGTACGAGGACCTCTTGGAGTCGTCGCTTCAGGGCAAACCGCTCCACGTGTACCAGTCGGTCGGCAACAACCCGGAGGTGTTGGCGGGGATCCGGTCGTTCCTCGGGTCGCTGTGGACCGACAGCGGCCTCACCGACCGGGAGCGCGAACTCGTCATCTTGGCGGTCACGAGCGAGATCGAGAACCGCTACGAGTGGCACCAGCACGTCAACATCGCCCGCGGCGTCGGGATCGACGACGACGAGATCGCGGCGCTCGGGCGCGGTGACTTCGCGCCCTTCGGCGACGGAGAGACGGCGCTGGTCGAGTACGCGCTCGCGGTCGTCCGCGGCGAGGTCGACGCGGTCGCCCACGACGGGATCGCGGCGCTGTACGACGACGAGACTATCGTCGGCATCGCCGCGGCGGCCGAGGGGTACGACGCGCTCGGCGGGATGATCGACGCGTTCGACCTCGAACTGGAGCCGGGGACGGAGTTCCACGGCTGGGACCCGCGATAGCGGGGCGCCGACCGCGGTCCGATTCCGTTCGCTCGGCGACCGACAGGTTCGACAGGGACCGGCCCCTATCACGGGTATGACCGACACGGAGACCGCGACGGCGAACGGCGTCGCGGCCCGCTACGAGGAGACGGACGGCGAGCGCCTGCTCACCTTCTCGCGGGACGGCCGCGAGGCGACCGTCGCGCAGAACGCCGAGGGGTACGCGATGCTGAAGGTCCGGAACGGTCCGGACGGCGACGAGTTGGAGCGGTACTACGGGTTCGACATGGCGCTCGACCACGCCGCGGAGCTGCTCGGCGTCGACGTCCCCGACCTCCCGGTGCCGGACGCCGCGGCCGACATGGGGATGTAGCCGTGGCGGCGGCGGACCGCCCGGCCGGCGCAGTCGGTGCTTTCTCGCGGTTGATGTCGCCGACGGCGCCGAAACCAGCAACATAATCCGGCACCCGGAACGCGAGCCGAACGGCTTCGTGGGTGCGTGAGGTCGGATCGGAAACGCGCGGCGAGCCGTCAGACGTCGTGAGGCGACGATCGACGCCCGTGTGAACGGCACTCATTGACGAAATTAAATAACCACTATACATCATAGCCGGAGTTGAATATTCTCCATAGCCATATCTCCTTATGAGTGGCACCGTTACGAGGAGTCACGATGGAACGAAGACAGTTCCTGCGCGGTACCGGCGCGGCGATCGGCGGCTCGCTCGTCGCCGGCTGCGTCGGGGGCGGGAGCGAATCGGGGACGGTGACGGTCGACTACGCGTACTACAACCCGGTCAGTCTCGTGTTGCGCGAGAAGGGCTGGCTCGAGGAGGCGTTCGCGGACACCGGCACCGACGTCGAGTGGGTGTTGAGCCTCGGGAGCAACCAGGCGAACGAGTACGCCCAGAGCGGCGAGGCGGACGTCTCCTCGACCGCCGGCATCGCGGCGCTGATGGCCCGCACGAACGGCGTGCCGATCACGACGCCGTACATCTACTCGGACCCCGAGTGGACCGCGCTCGTCACCTTCCAGGAGACCGGCATCGAATCGGTGGCGGACCTGGAGGGGAAGCGGGTCGCCGCCACGCGCGGCACCGACCCGTACTTCTTCCTGCTTCAGGCGCTCGAAGACGCGGGGCTGAGCTCGGACGACGTCGAAATCGTCAACCTCCAGCACCCGGAGGGGCAGTCCGCGCTCGTTCGGGGCGACGTGGACGCGTGGGCCGGGCTCGACCCCCACATGGCGGAGCTCGAGCTCGAACACGACGGCGCGGAGCTGTTCTTCCGCGAGCCCCGGTACAACACCTACGGCTTCCTGAACTTCCTCGACGGGTTCCTCGCGGACCGCACCGAGGACGCGACGCGCGTCCTCGAGGCGTACGAGCGGGGCCGCGAGTGGGCGATCGAAAATCCCCAAGCGACCGCGGGGATCCTCGCGGACGCCTCCGAGATGTCCGAGCCGGTCGCGGAACGCGTTTTCACCAAGCGGAACGACCTCTCCGAGCCGATTCCGGGCGAACCGCACCGCGAGCTCCTCTCTAACCTCTCGCCGATCCTCGAACGCGAGGACCTCGTGACCGACGACGCGAACCCCGCCGGCAACGTCGACGAGCTGATCGACTCCGAGTTCGCGAGCGAGGTCGTCTGAGATGGCCGCCGACACTCGCCGGGAGTCGGACGTCTCCCGCGAGTCCGACTCCGGCCGCGGGTCGACGGCGAGCGGGTCGGCTCACGGCTCCGAGCCCCACAGCTTCGGTCCGGTTCCCCTCCCCGCCGCGAGCCGGTTCCGCCCCCTGCTCGGACTGTTCGTCCCCCTCGCTCTCGTCGTCGTCTGGCACGCACTCGTCACGACCGGCGTCTTCGCCGCCTACCAGTTGCCGCCGCCGCTTCGGGTGGCGAAGACCCTCTACGGGATGGCGGCGTCCGGAGAGCTGTGGGGCCACGTCGCCATCACGCTCCAGCGCGTGGCGCTCGGCGCGGGCCTCGGAATCGTCGTCGGCACCGTCTTCGGGACTCTCACCGGCCTTTCGCGGACGGCGAGCGACCTGCTGGACCCCCTGCTCCAGAGCCTGAAGAACATCCCGTCGCTGGCGTGGGTGCCGCTGTTCCTCCTCTGGTTCGGCATCGGCGAGACCGCGAAGGTGCTGCTCATCGCCGTCGGCGCGTTCTTCCCGGTGTACCTCAACCTCTCGACGGGCATCGCGGCGGTCGACGAGGAGCTGTTGGAGGTCGCCGAGGTGTACGACCTCGGGCGCGTCGAGTCGCTGCGGCGGGTCGTGTTCCCGGCCGCGCTCCCGGACCTGCTCGTCGGGATCCGCGGCGGCGTCGGGCTGGCGTGGATGTTCGTCGTCGCCGCCGAGCTGATCGCGGCGAGCCAGGGGATCGGGTTCCTGCTGAGCGACGGGCGGGCCCTCGCGCGGCCCGACATCATCGTGGGCTCGATCCTGCTTTTCGCCTTCCTCGGTAACTGCTCGGACGTCGCGGTGAAGGAGGTGAGGGACCGTGTCGTCGGACGCTGACGCGGACGTCACCCCGTCGTCGGCCGACGAGGTCAATGCGGCGACGCCGACCGGCGAGGCCGATCCCGACTCGTCGACCGCGGACCCGGTCCTCGCGGTCGACGACCTCCGGAAGCGGTACGACGACACCGTCGCGCTCGACGGCGTCGACCTCGCGGTCGCGGACGAGGAGTTCGTCGCCGTCGTCGGCCCCTCGGGCTGCGGGAAGTCGACGCTGCTCCGCGTGCTCTCGGGGCTCGAAGCCGAGTTCGGCGGGCGCGTCGCGGTCGACGGGACGGACGTGCGCGACGGCGGCAGCGACGCCGTCGGGATGGTGTTCCAGGAGCCGCGGCTGCTCGACTGGGCGGACGTGCGCGAGAACGTCGCGGTCGGGCTCCCGGCCGACGTCGACCCGGACGCTCCGGCGGCCCGCGAGCGCGTCGACGACCTGATCGAGACGGTCGGCCTCGACGGGTTCGCCGGGAGCCGGCCGGACGAGCTCTCCGGCGGGATGGCCCAGCGCGTCGCGCTTGCGCGCGGGCTGGCCTACGACCCCTCGGTGCTGCTGCTCGACGAGCCGTTCTCGGCGCTCGACCGGCTGACGAAGGCGGACCAGCAGGACCACCTGCTCGACGTGTGGGAGGAACGCGGGACGACCGTGGTCCTCGTCACCCACGACGTCGAGGAGGCCGTCTACCTGGCGGACCGCGTCGTCGTCCTCGGCGGCCAGCCGGGCACGGTCGAGTCCGTCGTCGACGTCGACATCGACCGCCCCCGCGACCGGGCGGACGCCGAACTTGTCGCGCTCCGCCGCGAGGTGACCGAGGCGCTCGGCCGGTAGCGACGTCCGCGATCCGGCGGTCGTGACGACCGGGCTCGGTCAGTGCGGATGGCTGGCACGCACCGCGCGCCGGCCGCCGTCCGAACGAAACGAACGTCGACCGGTGTTATTAATCGAGTTCCGGATCGGAATACGGGGTCGACCCTCGGTGTGTGTATTACCTCATTAAGGTGTATAGACATCAACGCAGTCCTGCGGTTTCCTCCGAACCTACCGCGTCGCCCCGAACTGCCGGTCCGCTCCGATTTTGCGATCGTCCAAACCGTTAAGTACCCGACCGTCTTGTCGTGAACCGATGACAGACATCACGGAGGCTTCGTCGGACACCCCGGCGGATCGAGTTCTTCCAGGGCACGATAGCTTCTAACGTCGATATCGGTCCTGTCAGGATCTTCGACACGACCCTGCGAGACGGAGAACAGTCACCACGCACTTCGTTCAGCTACGACGAGAAACGCCGCATAGCGGCGACGCTGGACGACATGAACACCCACGTCATCGAGGCGGGGTTCCCGGTCAACTCGGACGCGGAGTTCGAGGCCGTCAGCGACATCGCCGCCGCGACGGACACCACCGTCTGCGGGCTGGCGCGGGTCGTCGAGGGCGACATCGACGCCGCCATCGACTCCGGCGTCGAGATGGTCCACGTGTTCGTCTCCACCAGCGACGTCCAGCTGGAGGACTCGATGCACGCGACCCGCGAGGAGGCGAAGCAGCGCGCGGTCGACGCCGTCGAGCAGGTGAAAGACGCCGGCGTCGAGTGCATGTTCTCGCCGATGGACGCCACCCGGACGGACCCGGACTACCTGATCGACATCGTCGAGGCCGTCTCCGACGCCGGAACCGACTGGATCAACATCCCCGACACCTGCGGCGTCGGGATGCCGACCAGCTTCGGCGAGACGGTGAACGCGGTCGTCGAGGCGACCGACGCCCGCGTCGACGTCCACACCCACGACGACTTCGGCATGGCCGCCGCGAACGCGGTCATGGGCTTCGAGAACGGCGCGGAGCAGGCGCAGGTGTCGGTCAACGGGATCGGCGAGCGCGCCGGCAACGCCGCCTACGAGGAGGTCGTGATGGCCGTCGAGTCGGTGTACGGCGTCGACACCGGCATCGACACGACCCAGATCACCAAGCTAGCCCGGATCGTCGAGGAGGCCTCGGACATCCCGGTACCCGCGAACAAGCCCGTCACCGGGCGGAACGCGTTCGCCCACGAGTCGGGCATCCACGCCGCCGGCGTCATCGAGAACAGCGACACGTTCGAGACCGGCGTGATGACCCCGGAGATGGTGGGCGCCGAGCGCGAGTTCGTGCTGGGCAAACACACCGGCACGCACAGCGTGCGCAAGCACCTGGTGGAGGCCGGCTTCGACCCGACGGACAGCGAGGTCCGGAAGATAACCAAGCGGGTCAAGGAGTACGGCGCCGGCAAGCGGCAGGTGACCGCCGGCGACGTCGAGCGGTTCGCCGAGGAGGCGGACGTCACGCGCGAGGAGGAGGTCAGGGTCTGATGACCCTTTCCCCGACCGGATCGCCCCCCGAGCGACCGCGTTCGCGGTCGCGGGAGAACACTGACCGGGGCCAGCGTCGACCCCGCGGCGCCCGTCGCCGCGCGGCGCGCCGCGTCGCCCGACAGGAATTTATACCCCGGCCGCGTTGCTCCGGGCGAGATGCGACGGCACACCGCGGCCGCGGCGCGCGCGAGCGTCCCGGGAGCCGTCGCGCCGATTATTGTAGGGGTATAACCCCCTACACTACCCTTTCCTCACCGACGCGACGCACCGCCGAACGCCGGCGGCCGGGCCGTTTCCCGCGCGTGGAGCGTTCGCCCGTTCGTCCCGCGTTCGCAGCGACCGACACGACAACCCGCCAGATGCCACACCGCACACCACCACGACAATGAGCGACACAGCAGCACAGCCGCGATCCGACGGCGACGAGGCCGACGACTCGTCGGCCGAGACCGCGACCGACGAGCCGACCGAACCGGACGACGAAGGGGCCGCAGGCCCCGTCTCGACCGGCGCCGAGTCGGTCGTCGCCGCCCTCGAGGCCGCGGGCGCGAAGACCGCCTTCGGCGTTCAGGGCGGCGCGATCATGCCCGTCTACGACGCGTTGTACGACTCCTCGATCCGGCACGTGACGATGGCCCACGAGCAGGGCGCCGCCCACGCCGCGGACGCGTACGGCGTCGTCGCCGGCGAGCCGGGGCTCTGTATGGCCACGTCCGGGCCGGGCGCGACGAACCTCGTCACCGGCATCGCCGACGCGGACATGGACTCGGACGCGATGCTGGCGCTGACCGGTCAGGTCCCGACCGAGTTCGTCGGCAACGACGCGTTCCAGGAGACGGACACGGTCGGCGTCACGCGCCCCATCACGAAGCACAACTACTTCGCGGGCGGCGCGGACACCGTCGGCGACACGGTCGGCGAGGCGTTCGAGCTGTCGCGGGCGGGGCGTCCCGGCCCGACGCTGGTCGACCTCCCGAAGGACGTCACGCAGGACGACACCGACCGGACGCCCGGTCCGGCGACGGCCCCCGCGGGGACCGACCCCGACCCGAACGCGGACCAAGAGGCGGTCGAGGAGGCCGCTCGCGCCATCGAGTCGGCGGAACGGCCCGTCTGCCTGTTCGGCGGCGGCGTGATCAAGGCCGACGCGAGCGACGAGGCGCGGACGTTCGCCCGGAGCTACGGGATCCCGGTGACGACGACGATGCCGGGGATCGGCTCGTTCCCCGAGGACGACGACCTCTGCCTCTCGTGGGCGGGGATGCACGGCACCGGCTACGCCAACCTCGCGATCACCCACACCGACTGCCTGATCGCGGTCGGCACGCGGTTCGACGACCGGCTCACCGGCGGGATCGACACGTTCGCGCCCGAGGCCGAGGTGATCCACGTCGACATCGACCCCGCGGAGATATCGAAGAACGTCCACGCCGACTACCCGCTGATCGGCGACGCGGGCCGCGTGTTGGACCAGCTGACGGCGGCGGTCCGCGAGGCGCCCGACGCCGAGGCGTGGCGCGACCGGTGCGAGGAGTGGAAGGAGACGTACCCGCTCACGTACGCGACGCCCGACGACGAGCCGCTGAAGCCGCAGTTCGTCGTCGAGGCGTTCGACGAGGCGACCGACGACGACACGATCGTCACCACCGGCGTCGGCCAACACCAGATGTGGGCCTCGCAGTTCTGGACGTACTCGGAGCCCCGGACGTGGGTCTCCTCGCACGGGCTCGGCACGATGGGGTACGGCGTGCCCGCCGCGGTCGGAGCGCGCGTCGCGGCCGACACGATGGGCGAGGCGGACCGCGACGTGGTGTGCTTCGACGGCGACGGCTCCTTCCTGATGACGATGCAGGAGCTGTCGGTGGCGGTCCGCGAGGAGCTGGACATCACCATCGCCGTGCTCAACAACGAGTACATCGGGATGGTGCGCCAGTGGCAGGACGCCTTCTACGAGGGCCGCCACATGGCCTCCGACTACACGTGGATGCCCGAGTTCGACAAGCTCGCGGAGGCGTTCGGCGCCCTCGGCCTGCGCGTCGACGACTACGACGAGGTCGCGCCCGCGGTCGAGGAGGCGCTCGACTACGAGGGACCGGCCGTGGTCGACTTCCACGTCGACCCCGAGGAGAACGTCCTGCCGATGGTGCCGAGCGGCGGCGCGAACGGGAAGTTCGCGGCCGCGGAGGACCAGCTATGAGCGGCGACGCCTCGGACGACGCGGCCGTCGCGGACGGCTCGCGCACGACTCCCGACGCCGACTCCCGACCGCTCCCGGACGAACAGCCCGGGCCGGACGACCGCGACCATCCCGAGGGGCGCCGGAACCTCGAAGGGATCCGGATCGACCCCGTGGTCGAGGCCGAACACGAGTCGCGGCGCGCGGTTATCTCCGCGCTCGTCGAGGACGAGCCCGGCGTGCTCGCGCGCGTCTCCGGGCTCGTCTCTCGCCGGCAGTTCAACATCGAGAGCCTGACGGTCGGGCCGACCACCGTCGACGGCCACTCGCGTATCACGATGGTCGTCGAGGAGACGGACCCCGGCATCGACCAGATAGAAAAGCAGATGGCGAAGCTGAAGCCGGTCATCTCGGTCGGCGAGGTCGCCGGCGACGCGGTCACCTCCGAGCTCGTCTTACTGAAGGTCGAGGCCGACGACCCGGCCGCGGTCCACGCCGTCTCCGAGATGTACGACGGCCGGACGGTCGACGCCGGCCCGGAGACGATCACCGTCGAGCTCACCGGCGACAAGGCGAGCATCGACAACGCGATCGGCGCCTTCGACCGGTTCGGCATCGTCGAGATCGCGCGGACCGGGCCGACCGCGCTCGCGCGCGGAGACACCCCGACGGCCCCAGGAGAGAAACCCGGAACGGCCGGCGAACCGACCACCCACGACGACTGACACACGATACACATGACCGAAGACGACACGCAGACGTTCGACTCGACAGTATACTACGACGACGACGCCGACGAGGAGGCCATCGCCCACAAGACGGTGGCCGTCCTCGGCTACGGCTCGCAGGGCCACGCCCACGCGCAGAACCTCTCCGAGAGCGGGGTCGACGTGATCGTCGGCCTCCGCGAGGACAGTTCCTCCCGGAGCGCCGCCGAGAGCGACGGGCTCCGCGTGGAGACCCCCGCGGACGCGGCCGCCGAGGCCGACGTGGTGAGCGTCTTGGTCCCCGACACGGTCCAGCCGGACGTGTACGAGGCGGCGATCGAGCCGAACCTCGACGCGGGCGACACGCTCCAGTTCGCGCACGGGTTCAACATCCACTACAACCAGATCCAGCCGCCGGAGGACGTCGACGTGACGATGGTCGCGCCGAAGTCGCCGGGCCACCTCGTCCGCCGCAACTACGAGAACGACCAGGGGACGCCCGGGCTGCTCGCGGTGTACCAGGACGCGACCGGCGACGCCCACGACGAGGGGCTCGCGTACGCGGCCGCGATCGGCTGCACCCGCGCCGGCGTCGTCGAGACGTCGTTCCGCGAGGAGACGGAGACCGACCTGTTCGGCGAGCAGGCCGTCCTCTGCGGCGGCGTCACCTCCCTCGTCAAGCAGGGGTACGAGACGCTGGTCGACGCCGGCTACTCCCCGGAGATGGCGTACTTCGAGTGTCTCAACGAGCTGAAGCTCATCGTCGACCTGATGTATGAGGGCGGGCTCGGCGAGATGTGGGACTCGGTGTCCGACACCGCCGAGTACGGCGGGCTCACGCAGGGGGACGTCGTCGTCGACGAGCACGCCCGCGAGAACATGGAGGAAGTCCTTGAGAAGGTCCAGAACGGGCAGTTCGCCCGCGAGTGGATCGCGGAGAACCAGGCGGGACGACCCTCCTACACGCAGCTCCGGAACGCGGAGAAGAACCACGAGATCGAGGCCGTCGGCGACGAGCTGCGCGGCCTGTTCGCGTGGGAGGAGTCGACGGACGAGGACGAGGAGGAGAGCGCCGAGGTGACCGCCTGATGGGCGTACGCGGCGACGCGCACCGTCACTCGGAGACCGCCCGGTCGGCGCGCCACGCGGGTGAGCGCCGATGAGCGAGGGGACGCTGTACGACAAGGTGTGGGACCGCCACAAGGTGACTCGGTTACCGACCGGACAGGACCAGCTGTTCGTCGGGCTCCACCTCGTCCACGAGGTCACCAGCCCGCAGGCGTTCGGCATGCTGAAGGAGCGCGATCAGGAGGTCGCGTTCCCGGAACGCACCCACGCCACGGTCGACCACATCGTGCCCACGGGCAACCGCGACCGGCCCTACCGCGACGAGGCCGCAGAGAGCATGATGGCGGAGTTAGAGGAGAACGTCCGCGGCTCGGGGATCGACTTCTCCGACCCGGACTCCGGCGATCAGGGGATCGTCCACGTCATCGGCCCGGAGCAGGGGCTCACCCAGCCGGGAATGACGATCGTCTGCGGCGACTCGCACACGTCGACGCACGGCGCGTTCGGCGCGCTGGCGTTCGGCATCGGCACCTCGCAGATCCGCGACGTGCTGGCGACGGGCTGCGTCGCCATGGAGAAACAGAAGGTACGCAGGATCGAGGTCACCGGCGAGCTCGGCGAGGGCGTCACCGCGAAGGACGTCATCCTCACGATCATCGGGAAGCTCGGGACCGACGGCGGCGTCGGCTACGTGTACGAGTACGCCGGCGAGGCCATCGAGGACCTCGGGATGGAGGGACGGATGTCCATCTGTAACATGTCGATCGAGGGCGGCGCCCGCGCGGGGTACGTCAACCCCGACGAGACCACCTACGAGTGGCTGAAGGAGACGGACGCCTTCGAAGATGACCCCGAGGAGTTCGAGCGGCTGAAACCCTACTGGGAGTCGGTCCGGACCGACGACGACGCGGAGTACGACGACGTGGTCACCATCGACGGCTCGGCGATCGAGCCGACCGTGACGTGGGGGACCACGCCCGGACAGACCGCGGGCATCACCGAGCCGATCCCGGACCCCGACGACCTGCCCGAGGAGGACCGCGACACGGCGCGGCGCGCGCAGAAGCACATGCGCGTCGAGCCCGGCGACACGATGGAGGGGTACGACATCGACGTGGCGTTCCTCGGCTCGTGTACCAACGCGCGCCTGAAGGACCTCCGCGAGGCCGCGGCGTTCGTCGAGGGCCGCGAGGTCGACGACGACGTGCGCGCGATGGTCGTCCCCGGCAGCCAGCGCGTCCGCGACGCCGCCGAGGCCGAGGGGCTCGACGAGATCTTCAAGCGGGCCGGCTTCGACTGGCGCGAGCCCGGCTGTTCGATGTGTCTCGGCATGAACGACGACCAGCTGGAGGGCGACGAGGCGAGCGCCTCCTCCTCGAACCGGAACTTCGTCGGCCGGCAGGGCTCGAAGGACGGACGCACCGTGCTGATGAGTCCGATCATGGTCGCGGCCGCGGCGGTGACCGGCGAGGTCACCGACGTCCGCGAGATGGAGGAGGTGGCGACCGTATGAGCTCGCCCGAGTTCAGCGACGGCGAGGCGCCGGCGGAGAAGGTCACCGAGGTCTCCGGCACCGGGATCCCGGTCCGGGGCAACGACATCGACACCGACCAGATCATCCCGGCGCGGTTCATGAAGGTCGTCACCTTCGACGGGCTGGGCCAGTTCTCCTTCTTCGACCAGCGGTTCGACGACGAGGACAACGAGAAGGACCACCCGTTCAACGAGGAGAAGTACAGGGGCGCGAACGTCCTGGTCGTCAACGCCAACTTCGGCTGCGGCTCCTCGCGCGAGCACGCCCCGCAGGCGCTGATGCGCTGGGGGATCGACGCCGTCGTCGGCGAGTCGTTCGCGGAGATCTTCGCGGGCAACTGCCTCGCGCTCGGGGTTCCGACGGTCACGGCCGACCAAGGCGACATCGAGGCGCTTCAGGACTACGTCGAGGCCAACCCCGACGCCGAGGTCGACATCGACGTGGCCGAGGAGACGGTCACCTACGGCGACACCGTGATCGACGCGGAGGTTCACGACGCGCAACGGAAGGCGCTCGTCGAGGGCGTTTGGGACACCACGGCGCTGATGGGCGCGAACGCCGGCGCGGTCCGCGAGACCGCCCGGTCGCTGCCGTACGTTCCTGCCGAGGACATCCCGGAGGAGGACGCGTGAGCCACGAGGTCGTCGTCATCGAGGGCGACGGGATCGGCCGCGAGGTCGTCCCCGCCGCCGTCGAGGTGCTGGAGGCGCTTCCGGTCGACTTCGAGTTCGTCGAGGCGGACGCGGGCGACGCGACGAAGGAGGCGACCGGCGAGGCGCTCCCGGCGGAGACGTACGATCTCGCCGCCGACGCGGACGCGACGCTGTTCGGCGCGGCCGGCGAGACGGCCGCCGACGTCATCCTCCCGCTCCGGGACGCCGTGGACTCGTTCGTCAACGTCCGGCCCGCCAAGGCGTACCCGGGCGTCGACGCGCTCCGCCCGGAGACCGACGTGGTGTTCCTCCGCGAGAACACCGAGGGCGTCTACTCCGGCCACGAGGACCGCCTGTCGGACGACCTCTCGACGCTGACGCGCGTCGTCACCTCGTCGGCCTCGCGCGAGCTGGCCGAGTACGCCTGCGAGTTCGTCGAGGACGGCCGCGGCCCCGCGGGCGACCCCGACGAGGGGTTCACCGTCGCGCACAAGGCGAACGTGATGCGCGAGACGGACGGTCGGTTCCGCGAGGAGGTCATGACGGTCGCCGCGGAGCGCGGCGTCGACGCCGACGAGGAGCTGATGGACGCGTTCGCGACGAAGCTCCCGCTCGACCCGACGCAGTACGGCGTGGTCGTCTGCCCGAACCTCGCGGGCGACGTGCTCTCCGACCTGGCCGCCGGGCTCGTCGGCGGGCTCGGCCTGCTGCCGTCGGCGAACGTCGGCCACGACAACGCGCTGTTCGAGCCGGTCCACGGCACGGCGCCTGACATCGCGGGCGAGGGGGTCGCGAACCCGACCGCGGCGATCCTCTCGGCCGCCATGCTGTTAGAGTACCTCGGGCACGTCGAGGCTGGCCAGCGGGTGCGCGACGCCGTGGAGGGCGTCCTCTCCGACGGGCCGCGAACCGGCGACCTCGGCGGTGCGGCGACGACCGACGAGGTCACCGCGGCGATCGTCGATCGGTTGTAAGGCGTGTCTCACGGCCGGATCGAAGGGGCCGGCGGCCCGTCGGCGACCGCGGGCGAACCACAAGACAGGAAACCCTGCGGCCCCTCCGCCCGGATATGAGCAACTACGAAGTCGCGATGGAAGCCGCCTGGTTGGTCCGTGACGTCGAGGAGACCGACGACGCAATCGGCGTCGCGGTCAGCGAAGCCGGCAAGCGACTCAACGAGACGGACAAGCAGTACGTCGAGGTCGAGCCCGGCGTCACCGGCTGTCCGGCCTGCGGCGAGCCGTTCGACGCCGCGTTCCTCGCGGCGAACACGGCCCTGGTCGGACTCCTCTTGGAGATCGATATCTTCAACGCCGACAGCGAGGAACACGCCGAGCGGATCGCGAAAAGCGAGGTCGGCGGCGCGCTCCGCGACGTTCCCCTCGAAGTCATCGACGTCTACGAGACCGAGGGCGACGAGGACGAGGAGACGGCCGAGCGATAGGCGCGACGCCCCGGCGCGAGTTCGGTCGGTGCCGAAAGCTTTTCTAATAACCATAAGTAATTAGTTGGCATGGAACTGCCGACGCCACAGGACCTCCGCGAGCGCCGGACCGCGCTCGATCTGACCCAGAGCGAGCTCGCCGACGCCGCGGACGTCTCCCAGCCCCTCATCGCGCGGATCGAGGGCGGCGACGTCGACCCGCGGCTCTCGACGCTCCGCCGCATCGTCAACGCCCTCCAAGAGGCGGAAGGCGAGGTCGTGCGCGCGGCCGACCTGATGAACGAGACCGTCATTAGCGTCGCGCCGGACGACGCCGTGAGCGCGGCCGTCGAGCTGATGGAGGCGGAGGCGTACTCGCAGCTCCCGGTCCTCCAGAACGGCGTGCCGGTCGGCTCGATCAGCCAGGGCGACGTGGTCCACGCCGGCGAGAACGTCGGCGACCACCCCGTCAGCGAGGTGATGAGCGAGTCGTTCCCGACGGTCGCCCCCTCGGCGACCGTCGACGAGGTCCGGAACCTGCTGGACCACTACAAGGCCGTAATGGTCACCGACGGCGGCGAGACCGTCGGGATCATCACGGAGGCCGACATCGCGGCGCAGCTGTCGTAACGCTCCGCGGGGCCGACCGCGCCGGACCGCGCCCTACTCCTCCCGTCGCTCGGAGAGCCGCTCCCAGATCTCCGTACAGCCCGCGCCGTCCTCCACGTCGTCGAGGTGGTCCGCACCGCCGTCGGGTCCGGCGTCCGTCTCTTCGTCCGCGTTCGCCTCGCTTTCGACGTCTCTTCGGTCGTCGTCGGTCGCTCGGGAACCGCCTCGCTCGGTCATCGTCGCTCCGAGACGTCGTCGAAGAGTTCGGGCGCCACGTCCGCGGACGCGTGCTGTCGGTGCTCGTCGTCGGTCGAGCCGTCGGGTCGATCGTCGGCGGGGCCGGGAACTGAGTCCGTCATTACACCGTCGTAACCGGGCGCGAGCCATAAGTGTCGGTACGCGTGTAAATCGAACCACTACTCTCGGATACCGGATTTCATGTCCGGTAATCCGGAGAGTAATTTCACCCTGTATGGCGGTGTAGTCTACCGGTTTCTCGATACCGGACCGTCATCGAAACCCTCGCCGGTTGCGAGCACCGTCACTCATTGGGTCGCCGCGCCCGAACCTCGGGCGTGACCACTCGATTGCGCGTCCTCGACGACGGTGCGTGGATCTCCGTCAACGACAGTCGGGAAGTGCGCGTCAGCGAACTGTGGCGGCTCGACGCGCCGGACCTGTGCGAGTGCGCGCTCGCGGATCTGGTCGTCGAGAACTTCCAGTCGGTGGGCGTCGACGCCTCCACCGTGGAGGCGAAGGTGTACGGCCAGTGTATCGCGTGTGGGGCGACGGGGACGACCGGCTGGGTCCCGCTCGGGCGGGTACGTAGGGGCGAGTTCGCCGAATTCGACCGCGCCGCCGTCCGGCGGGTGCGGCGCTGAGGGTAGCGGCAACACGTGCCACGTTGGCGGGGCACCGGGGAAGGTTGACGCCACGCCGTCAGCTATGTAGGTGTCGGCTGTAGGCCGGGGCGATGCCAACGGACGTCGAGAACTGGAAATCGGGGGTGTACGGCAACGAGATCCGCGACCGCCTGTTCGAGTTCGCCGAGGAGGGGTTCGACTCCATCCCGGACGACGAGCGGGACGCGTGGTTCGAGCGGTTCAAGTGGTGGGGCCTGTACCACCAGCGGAACGGCCAGGAGGGGTACTTCATGATGCGGATCGGGACGCCGAACGGCGTGCTCGAACCGGGACAGCTCCGCGTCGTCGGCGAGATCGCCGACGAGTACGCCCGCGGCCCCGGGACGAACCCGGTGTTCGGCGACGCGTACGCCGACTTCACCACTCGACAGTCGATCCAGCTCCACTGGATCGAGCTGTCGGACGTCCCGGCGATCTTCGAGAAGCTGGAGGCGAACGGCCTCTCGACCCAGCAGGCCTGCGGAGACTCGTGGCGGAACATCGTCGGGAACCCCGTCGCGGGCAAGGACGGACAGGAGGTGATCGACGCGTGGCCGGTGATACGGGACCTCAACGAGACGTTCAAGGGGAACGACGACCACGCGAACCTCCCGCGGAAGTGGAAGGTGTCCGTGACCGGCTCGGCCGACGGCTCCGGACAGGGCGACATCAACGACCTCGCGTTCGAGCCCGCGTACAAGGCGGTAAGCGGAGACGTCGGCGAAGGTGAGGGCGAGGCCGACGGCGGCGAGAGCGAGGACGCGGTCGGCTTCAACGTCAGGGTCGGCGGCGGACTCGCGCGCAACGAGCCGCGGCTCGCCCGCGACATCGACGTCTGGGTGCCGCCGGAGCGGGTGTCGGACGTGGCCGGCGGGCTCTCCGCGCTGTTCCGCGACTACGGCGACCGCGAGGACCGGTACAACGCGCGGGTGAAGTTCCTCGTCGACGAGTGGGGCGCGGAGGAGGTCCGCGAGACGCTCCAAGAGGAGTACGTCGACTTCGAGCTGGAGACCGCCGGCCGCGACGTCCGCGAGGAGTACACGTACAACGCGGGCGAGGGCGAGCGCAACGACCTGATCGGCATCCACGACCAGAAGGACGGGTCGAACTTCGTCGGGCTGAACGTGCTCGTCGGGCGGATGGGCGCGGCCGACGTGCTCGAACTGGCCGACCTCGCCGAGGCGTACGGCTCCGGCGAGGTCCGGCTCTCACAGCGACAGAACGTCATCGTCACCGACGTGCCGGACGACGCCCTCGACGAGTTCCTCGACGCGGACCTCCTCGACCACTACTCGCCCGACCCCTCGCCGTTCATGCGCGGCTCGGTCGCGTGTACCGGCACGGAGTTCTGCTCGCTGTCCATCGTCGAGACGAAGAACCGGCAGGTCCGGTTCGCGCGCTGGCTGAAGGAGAACGTCGACCTCCCCGACGGCGTCGACGAGTTCCACATCCACCTCTCCGGGTGTACGGCCTCGTGCGCGCAGCCGCAGATCGCCGACGTGAGCCTGCGCGGGATGAAGACCCGCAAGGACGGCGACCCGGTCGAGGCGCTCGACGTCGGCCTCGGCGGCGGGCTCGGTGAGGACCCCGGGTTCGCTCGGTGGGTCACCCAGCGCGTGCCCGCCGACGAGGTGCCGGGCGCGATCGCGAACCTGATCGAGTCGTTCACCGCCGAGCGCGACGGGGACGAGTCGTTCCGGGCGTTCGTCGCCCGCCACGACGACGAGGAACTCGACGCCCTCGTGGAGCCGGAGGAGACCGACTACGAGGACCCGATGTTGCACAACACGAAGCGCACGTGGTACCCGTACGCCGAGGACGACGCGATGGAGGACGCGCCGCCGACGCCGGCGGACGACTGACGATGCCGGATCGCCTCATCCGCGTGAACGCCTACACGACGCTGGACCTCGTCGACGGGCGCGCCCGCGGCCACGAGTTCGAGGCCGACGCCCCCGGCGTCGTGAACGTCACCGCGCCCCGCGAGGACCCCGAGCACGTCACGCTGGCGGTCGAACTCGACAACACGGCGATCGACGACCTCGCCGCCCACGCGGACGAGATCGACCTCTCGCCCGCGCAGGCGAGAACGCTCGCCGAGGCGCTGGAGTCGACGGCGGACCGCGTCGAAGCCGCGCGAAACGGCGACGACGGGGATTTATAAACGAACTGGGCGGTGGCGCGTGCCGACGAGCGGCCGCAGGCCGCGAGTCGCGCGCGCGAGGGACGCGGTGAGCGCTCGAAGAGCGCGAACCGCGAGGCTGGGGAGGTGTGAGGTGCGGTGCGGTCGCGGTCGGGTGGGACTCAAAGGGGCAGTCGCGAGCAAGCCGTAGGCGATGCAAGCACCGGAAGGAGCGAGCAGCGCGAGCGACCGAGGAGCGCAGCGAGCGTACGGCTTGCTCGCGACTGGGGCTTTGGCGGTGTTCGCCGTCGATCCGTGGTCCGCTATTTATAAACGAACGGCTGGGGCTTTGGCGGTGTTTGCCGTTGATCCGCGATCCGCTATTTATAAAAGAGCGATTGAGACCTTGGCGGTGTTCACCGCAGATCCAGAGTCAACGATTTATAAGCGATCAGCTGAGGATCGGAAGCGGTCCGCCGCGCGAGTACCGGCTTCTCAGCGACCGCGTAGAAACCCGCGAGAAATGACCCTCACGCCACCGTCCATTTATAAACGATCGAGAGCGGATTCCACAGCAACCACTTATAAATTCAATCCGCGGATCGCGACGCTCCCCTCGTCGCCCTCGCTTTCCTCCACGCGCCCGATCACGCGACCATCGGTCTCGTCAGCCAGCGACTCGGCGTCATCAGAGTTAAGCGCCGCGACGAAGCCGGTCCCCATGTTGAACGTGCGGTACATCTCCTCGTCGGAGACGCTCCCCTCGGACTGCACGAACTCGAAGACGGGCTGGGGGTCGAACGCGTCGTCGATCACGTAGCGGTGGCCGCCGAGGCGTTCGAGGTTCGTCCAGCCGCCGCCCGTCACGTGGGCCGCGCCGCGGACGCCGTGGGCGCGCATCGGGTCGAGCAGGTCGGCGTAGATCCGCGTCGGTTCGAGCAGCGCCTCGCCGACCGTCTCGTACCCCTCGAACGGGCAGGGATCCGTGTATGCGTGGTCGCGCGTGACGGCCTCCCGCGCCAGCGTGAGTCCGTTCGAGTGGATCCCCGACGAGCGCCAGCCGACCAGGGCGTCGCCCGGTTCCGCCCGGCCGTCGAACACGCCGTCCTTCGCGGTGAGGCCGACGCAGGCCCCCGCTAGGTCCAGCCCCGAGATCACGTCGGGCATCACCGCCGTCTCGCCGCCGACGAGCTCCATGTCGGCGAGCTCCGCGCCGCGGGCGAGCCCCTCGCCGACCTGCTCGGCGAACCGCTCGTCCGGCTCGTCGACCGCGAGGTAGTCGACGAACGCGACGGGGCGGACCCCGGCCGCGACGAGGTCGTTGACGTTCATCGCGACGCAGTCGATGCCGACCGTCGAGTAGTCGCCGAGCGCCTCCGCGACGAGCAGCTTCGTCCCGACGCCGTCGGTCGCGAGCGCGAGGTAGCGGTCGCCGATGTCGAGCAGGCCGGCGTACTCGCTCCCGGACCCCTCCGCCTCGGTGTCCGCCCCGACCGCGCCGATAAGCGCCGCGGTCGCGGCCTCGCTCGCGTCGATGTCGACGCCCGCGTCCGCGTAAGTGAGTTCGTCGCCGTCGCCCTGTCCCCCGTCTTCGCCCGCCGATCCGCCGTCGCCGCCGCCGTTGCCCTCGGTCATGTGTGAGGGGGCACGCCCGCGGAGCAAAAGCGCACCGTTCCCCGCGGCGGTCCACGGGGTTCGGCGTCAACAACTGCGGCGCTCTGTCAGAATGGCCCGCTGAATCCGAGTCTGCGGACGACCACGAGCCACACCGTGAGAGAGACGGAAACGACGAAGAAGCCGGCCCACACCGGCTTGCTCCAGTCGAGCACTGTCTTCCCATCGAGGGGGCCGTACGGGATCAGGTTGAACGCCGCGAGGAAGACGTTAATCGCGATCCCGCGGGACCCGATCAGCGTAATCACAGGGCTTCCGATCACGGAGCCGATCAGAAGCGCCGGTAGGAACACGAGCGTGAGCAGCAGATTGACGACCGGCCCCGCCAGCGCGATGTGGCCGTGTTCGCGGGGCGTCAGCTGGCCGCGGTGGTGGACGGCGCCCGGCGCAGCGAAAATGAATCCCAGAAGCGAGCTCATCACGGCCAAAAACAGCATGCTGTTGTCCGCGCGGAACTCCGCGACTTGGTCGTAGTGGACCGCGACGACCTTGTGCGCGACCTCGTGGAGGAGGAAGGCGACCCCGGCGGTGAGCAGTCCGACGAGCAGCGGCGGGACCACTCCGGCCGCGAGCAGCCGATCAAAGCCAGCAGTTCCGTTCACGAAGAACAGCGTGAACGCCACGCCGAGCGCGAGCCACGCGACGAGGAGGTCGCGGATCTCCTGTCCGCTGAAGTAGAGGCCCGCGATCCGCCGCCCGGAGACCGCGCTGTCGCCGCTCATGCGATCCCCCCCACGGCGCCGCGGACGAGGTCGGCGCCGTTGATCGCGCCCTCGACGAGCAGTCGCCCGACGTCCTCGACGCCGCCGACCTCGGCGCCGAACATCGCCGGGATGACGTACGCCGCGAAGAGGAAGCTCGCGACGATGCTCCCGACGTTCGTCATCGCGACGACGACGATGAGCCGGAACAGCGGCACGTCGAGCATCGCGGAGACCAGCTCCGCCGCGGAGCGCGTCTCGTCGGCGAGCAGGTCGTTCAAGGCGCCGATGTCGGCGACGTTGACGGTCAGGCTGCGGAGCTCGACGTAGCCGGTGAACCAGCCGGGCGCGAGCAGCGGGTTGATCGAGGTCAGCCACGCGACGGCGCCCCCGACGGCGGCCGAGAGCCAGCGCGCGCCGGCGACCTTCGCGAACGCGAACGCGAAGATCCCGTTGATCAGGAACCACGCGCCGAATAAGCGGAGCAGGAACGCGTTGCCGGCCCCGCCGAGCGCGAGCAGGAGGAAGAAGCCGACGAAGCCGACGGTGATCGCGTAGCCGACCGCCTTCTTCCACGGGAGCCCGCGTCCGGTCTCCTGCCCGACCAAGTCCTCCATCGGCGGGAGCGTCGAGGGACTCCTGAGGTACCCCTCGATCCCCGCCCGGTGGCCGGCGCCGACGACGGCGACCACGTCGTGCCCGGCCTCGCGGAGCGCGACGAGCCGGTGGGCGATGAACGCGTCGCGCTCGTCGATGAGCGCCTCCGCACCGCCCGGGGAGAACTGCCGGAACTCCTCCATCATCATCGTCACCACGTCGGTGTCGGTGAGGTCGGCCTCGTCGAGCTCCTCGATCCCGCCGGCCTCGGCGTCGACCTCGCCGCCGGCGAACGCCCCGACCGCGACCGCGAGGACGGCGCCGAAGACCAGGCCGAGGCCGATGCCGATCCCGAAGCCGCCGATCGCCGTCACGGGGAAGCCGCCGAGGTACGTCGAGACGACGCCGTTCGCGACGCCCGTAACCCCGGCGGCGACGCCGGCGGCCAGTCCGGTGCCCACAGCGGCGTAGAGCCGCTGGTCCGGCGAGAGCGCGAGCGTGCCCACTTGGTCGACGACGACGCCCACGGCGAGCGCGACGAGGACGCCCGCTGCGACGCTCGTCAGGATCGCCGTCGTGATCCCCACCGCGCCGCCGAAGAGGCCGATCGCCGGCCCCGCGAGGATCCCGACGAAGAGCCCGCCGATCACGCCGGCGACGCGCGGGTCGCTGACACCGAACGCCAGTCCGCCGACGAGCCTGAGCTTCTCCGTGACCGTCATCCGCGCCCAGAAGCGCTGGATCGTCGTCTGGATGTCGCGGTCGACGAGGGCCACGTCGATGCCGAGCGACTCCGCGAGGTCGACGGCGGCCTTCATGTCCGCCCCCGGCTCGATGTCGAACCGCTCGCCCAGTTGGGTCTGGACGTACGAGAGCATCCAGTACGCGAGGAACTGGAACACGGTGTTCCCCTTGAGCAGGTCGCCGGCGTCGAGGTCGTCGGGAGTCTCGCCGTTGAGCTGGCGGTAGCGCCCCTCGTCGAGCTCGACGGCGACGACGTCGGGTCGTTCCCGCTCTATCGCCTCCTCAACCTCGTCGACGGACTGCTCCGACACGTGCGCGGTCCCGACGACCGTGACCCTCCCCTCGCCGGCCGCGTCGCCGCGCGGCGCGCTGTCAAGGTCGCCGCCGTCGGCCCGCGGGGATCGGTCGGTCGACGGGGGCGCCTCCTCGCTCCCCCGTGACGGCTCTGTCATCACCCCTCGTACTCGGTCGCCGCGTTTAGGGTTTGTGAGTCGGTCGCTGGCTCCGGGCCGCACCCCGACCGTCCGCGCGTTCCCGCCGATCCAACAAATTTGTATTCTCACGCGTCTCACGTGTTCGTATGTCCCGGCTGTTGCCCTCCCTGCCGGACGCGACCCCCGAGGAGCGCGAGCCCCGGGTCGTCGGCGTCGACGACGACGAGGCCGACGACCTCATCGCCGCCCTCGGCTCCGAGACGGCGCGGGCCATCCTCTCGACGCTCCACGACCGCCCGGCGACGAAGTCCGAGCTCGCCGACGAGGTCGACACCTCGCTCCAGAACGTCCAGTACCACCTCTCGCGGCTCGACGAGGCCGACCTCGTCGACGTCGTCGACACCGCCTACTCCGAGAAGGGCCGGGAGATGGACGTGTACGCCGCCGCGGACGAACCGCTCGTGCTGTTCTCGGGCGGCTCCGAGGAGTCGACCGGGATCAAGACCGCGCTCATGCGGCTGCTCGGCGGGTACGGGATCATCGGCCTCGCGGCGGTCGCGGTCCAGCGCCTGCTCGCGGTCGGGTCGCTCGGCGGCTCGCGGTTCACCGTGCGCTCCGGCGGCGACGCGGGGACGGCCACCACGGCTGGCGGCGACGGGGGCGCGACGGACGGCGCCGACGGCCCCACGATAGAGAGCGTGCCGGACCAGAACACCGCCGCCGAGAGCGCGGACGGCGCGATCGAGCTCGTCGGCGACCCGCTCGCGGAGTACGCCGTCTCGCTCGTCGAGCCCGGCGTCGTCTTCTTCGTCGGCGCCGCGGTCGTGTTCACGCTCGCGTGGGCGTACTGGTACCGCGCGTCGAACTGAGGGACACCGCGCGTCGAACTGAGGGACGCGTGTTCGGACCGGACGCGAGCGAGCGGGCCGCGCGTGGGACAGCTATTCAAGCCGCCGCCACCACGTTCGCGTATGGAACACGAAGCCGAGGTCGTCGGTGTCGGCGCGGGCTCGGCGCCGAGCGGCGACGTCCCGGCGGTGATCCTCTCCGCGCGCGGCGAGTACGTCCCGATATTCGTCAGCGGCGACCAGGCCCGCTCGATCGGACTGGCGCTGGAGGGCGAACCGTTCGACCGACCGCTCACGCACGATCTCCTCGTGGACATCCTCACGGAGTTCGGCGGCGCCATCGACCGCGTTCGGGTCGACGACCTCCACGACGGCACCTTCTACGCGAAGGTCGACGCCGAGCGCTACGACGACGGCGAGCCGGAGCAGTTCGTCTTCGACGCCCGCCCCTCGGACGCGCTCGCGCTCGCCGTGCGCGTCGACTGTCCGATCGTCGTGACCGACGAGGTGATTGACGAGGCGGGCCGCTCGCGGGACTCGCTCCGCTTCGGCGACGACGACCCTTCCGAGGACCCCCCTGGGGAGCGCTGAGGGGGCGCTTCGGTCTCGGCTTCGCTTCCCGCTCGGCCGCCGCCGAAGCCGGCCGTTCAAGTCGCCGGCCCTCCCACGACGGGCATGGACGAGACGGCCACGCTCGCCTCCTCGCACACCGAGATGACGGAGATGCTGCTCCCGAACGACACGAACAACCTCGGCCGCGCGCTCGGGGGCGCCGTGTTGCACTGGATGGACATCTGCGGCGCCATCGCCGGCATGCGCTTCTCGAACCGACAGGTGGTCACCGCCTCGATGGACCACGTCGACTTCATCGCGCCCATCGAGATGGGCGAGGTCGCCATCATCGAGGGATACGTGTTCAACACCGGCCGGACGAGCGTCGACGTGAAGGTCGACGTGCGCGCCGAGAACCCGCGGACGGACGAGACGCGCCGGACGACAACCTCCTACTTCACGTTCGTCGCGCTCGACGACGACGGCCGCCCGACGCCGGTCCCCGACCTGGCGTGTCCGACCGAGGACGAGGAAGTCCTCCGCGACGACGCCATGGACGGCCGGGAGGAGCAGCTGCGGCAGGTCGTCGACCGGTACGACCTCTGAGGCGGAGCTCGGGGACTACTCCGCCGAGCCCGCGACGACCTCGACCGTCGCGTCCGGATCGCCCGACGACGCGGCCGCCGCCTCGTGTGCCGCCAGCGCGCGCTCCGCGAGGGCGTCGAGCGCGTCGTTGGCGTCGCCGCTGCGCTCGCCCTGATCCCCGCTCGCGAGGTGACTCGGACAGCCGCAGTCGGAGGCGCCGAACCCGTCGACCGGTCCCGGCGGCAGCCGCTCGGCGACCGCGCACTCGACGTCGACGCCGACGCTGCGGACGACGCGGTCGATCCGCGCCGCCGGGTGGCCGAGCAGGTAGTCGACGTGCCAGTGCCGGGTGTCGTTGTCGCCGCGGGCGGTCCGGCGGTGCCTGTCGACCCGGGAGAACCCGCCCGCCCCGAGCGCGCTCCCGGTGTAGGCGTACGCGCCGGCAGACAGCCGGTACTCACCGAGCGCGCCCGCCGACACCGTCGCGTCGTCCGTCAGGGCGACGACGAGGGTGTAGCTGCCGCCGGTGCCGTCGCTCATCGGTCGGTCACCTCGGCTCTCCCCGCCGACGCCCTGCTCACGACAGCGCGGCCGGCGCCTCGTCGGCGGCCGCCCGGAGCGAGCCGACCATCTCGCCGGCGTCGTCGTCGAGCCGGTAGGTGTCGTGGACATCGGCCGGGTCGCGGCCGCGGCCGGAGAGCGTCCCGACGACGTCGGCGATGCGGTCGTAGTTGTCGCGGACGAGCCCCCCGACGATCCCGGGCGTGCCCGCGCGTTCGGCCAGCTCCTCGGCGGCCGAGCGCCCGGCGTACACCCGGCGCTCGGCGGGGTCGACGAGCACCATCGCGAACGGGCGCGAGCCGAACTGCGCGTCGAGGAACGGGCCGACCGGGTCGGCCGCCCACGGGACCGCGACGACGCCGTCGAGCCGGCGGAGCGCGACGGCCGCGACCGAGCAGTACGGGCAGTCGCCGTCGAAGATCAACACCGGCGCGTCCGCGTCGTCCGGGTCGGTAGGCATGTCGAAAAGTAGGGTCTCTATCGGTTTAAGCGGCCCGTCGGCCGAACTCGTTCGGGCGTCACGGGGGCGCGTGTTCGGCCGTTACGGGGGCGCGGCCGGCGGCTGCGACGCGCCGCCGATCCCGCTCAGTGCGAGTGGCCGAGCGCCTCTTCGAGGGGCTGCCCGAACCGCTCCTCGAACAGTTCCGCGGCCGTCTCCTCCATCTCCGCGATGTCCTCGGGCACGTCGCCCTCGCTGTGGTGGACGATGACGTGCGCCTGCTGGGCCATCGCCTGGACGATCACGTCGGAGACGACGGCCGTCGCGGGCTCGCCCTGCTCGCTGAGCACGTCGACGAGGCCGGCTGGCAGTTCGAACGACTCTTCGTCACCGTCGGGACCGGTGATCGTGTAGGTCTCGGTGTCTCCCATAGGCGTGGGTCGCGGCCGCGACATAAGGGTCTGTGGAAACCGGACGCGGGCGGGCGTCGGGTCGAAACCGTGCGGACCGATCGGGTTCACCCGTGCGCCGAGACGGCCGTCACGGAGGAGCCCGAGCCGACGACGCTCGCGAGGTACACCGCGATGGCCGTGACGACGATCGACCCCCCGGAGGGGAGGCCGAACCCGATCGAGACCGCGAAGCCGCCGAGCACCGACAGCTGGCCGAAGATCACGCCGAGGTACATCGTCTCCCGGAAGCTCCGGGCGACCTGCGAGGCGGCCGCGACGGGGACGACGAGCATCGCGGCGACGAGGATGACGCCGAGCACCTGCATCGCGCCGACGACGACGACCGCGGTCAGCACCACGAGCAGGGTGTTGTAGCCGGTGACGTTCAGCTGCGCGACCCGCGCGGCCTGCTCGTCGAAGGTGATGAAGAGGAGCTGCTTGTACGTCAGCGCCACGCCGGCGACGACGATCAGGGAGAGCGCGCCCATCAGCCGCGCGCCCTCCGGGGTGACCACCGCGAGGTTCCCGAACAGGAACCCCTCGACGTTGACCCCGGTGAGCCCGTCGCCGTAGCTGATGATCAGCGTGCCGACCGCGAAGCTCCCGCTGAGCATGATCGCGATCGGCACGTCGCCGTAGGCCTCGGTGCGCTCGGTGAGCCACTGGACCGCGAGCGCGCCGAGGATGCCGACCGCGAGCGCGACGAGCAGCAGCGACCCGTTCCACCCGGTCGAGGAGGTGACGAGGATGCCGAGGGCGACGCCGGCGAACGCCGTGTGCGCGAGCGTCTCGCCGATCAGCGCCATCTCGCGGTGGACGAGGAACGAGCCGACGAGCGGGGCGACCACCCCGACGAGCACGCCCACCGACATCGACTGCCACATGATCGGGTGCCGGAACACGTTCGTGCCGAACGCGGCGTCCATCGCGCGGCCGAGCGAGCGGAACGCGGCGTACAGCTCGCTCGCGACCGGGAGATCCTGCGCCCAGTACAGCAGGAGGAACCCGAGCATGCCGACCGCGACGACGCCCGTGATGCCGATTCCGACGAGCTCCGCGGTTCTGCGGCGCCCCCGCCCGCCGCCCGTGCGGTCCCCGTCCTCCTCGGCCGAGTTCCCCGCCATCAGTGGTGGTGGTGGACGACCTGTCCGGTCGTCCCGTACGCCTCGGCGAGGGCGTCGCTCTCGACGAACGACTCGGTGTCCCCGTGGTGGTACAGCTCGGTGTTGATACAGGCGATGCGGTTCGCGCGGTCGGTGACGACGCCGATGTCGTGCTCGATGAGGATGATCGTGATACCCTCGTCGTTGAGATCGTCGAGGAGGGCGTAGAACGCGTCGCGCGACTCGGCGTCGACGCCGACCGTCGGCTCGTCGAGCGCGAGCAGGTCCGCGTCGCTCGCGAGGGCCCGCGCGATGTACGCGCGCTGCTTCTGCCCGCCGGACAGCTCCGAGACGAGCCGGTCGGTCAGATCACCGATACCCACCGTCTCGATGGCGTCCGCGACGGCGGCGCGGTCGGCGTCCGAGAGGCGCCCCCGTCCGGCGTGCGCGAACCGGCCCATGGTGACGCACTCGCGGACCGTGACCGGCATCGCGCCGCCGCGGCTCGTCGCCTTCTGTGAGACGTAGCCGATCCGACCGCCGTCGTCGAACTCCTCGATCGGGCGCCCGAACAGCTCGACCGACCCCTCGTCCGCCTCGTGGAGACCGAGCATGAGGTGGAGGAGGGTGGTCTTCCCGGAGCCGTTCGGGCCGACGAGTCCGAGGAAGTCCCCCTCCTCGACGGTGAGGGAGACGTCTCTCACGGCGACGGTATCGCCGTAGGAGAAGGTTACGCCGTCGAGGTCGACGATTGCGCTCACTGCGTGTCTCCGATCTGGGGCGGCCGCACGTTTAGCTCTTTTAGTCCGGCGGCGTCGCCGTCGCCGGGCGGCTCGACGGTCGTCGCGCGGGCCGAACGGCTCACTGTGCGCCGAACGCCCGCTCGAAGGCGGGGACGTTGATCTCGGTCATCTGTTCGAGGTAGCCGTAGCCGGCGTCGTTCCACTCCCGCGTCGTCCCGCCGGCAGGCGTGACGGGGACCGCCTCCGTCGCGTCGCTGTTCTCGACGATCGACTCGGCGAGCCGGGGCGACTGGAAGCGGTCGTACAGCACGACGTCGCTCCCCTCGGCGTCGACGAGTTCGATCGTGTCGGCGATCTCCGACTGCGTCGGCTCGTTCTGCGGCGAGACGCCGACCGGCGAGCGAAGCCGGAAGCCGTAGCGCGCCTCCAGGTACTGAAACGAGTTGTGGCCCGCGAGCACCGCCACGTCGCGAGTGGCCTCGTCGGCGATCGACTGGAAGGCCGAGTCGACCGCGTCGAGTTCCGCGGCGTACTCCTCGGCGTTCGCGGCGTACGCGTCGGCGTGGTCCGGGTCCGCCTCGCCCAGTCCGGTCGCGATCGTGTCGACGATGTCGGCGGCGAACACCGGATCGACCCAGACGTGCGGGTCGTGCTGGCGGTCGTCTTCGTGGGCCCCGTCGTCGCCCGCCTGATCTCCGCTCCCCTCGTCGTGGCCCACCCCCTCGCCGCCGTGCGAGTGGTCCCAGTCGAGCAGGTCGCCTTCGAGCCCGTCCAGCCCGTCGATGACGGCGACGGAGTCGTAGTCGCTCTCCAGCGTCGCGGCCAGGTCCTGCGCCCACGAGAACTCCGGGCTGTCGAGGTAGACGAACGCGTCCGTCACGGCGACGTCCGCCGCGAGGGTCCCGTCCGGCGTCCACCCGTGACCGAGCTGCCCCACGTCGACCGGGTCCTCGAAGCTCGCGTTCTCGCCCGCGACCTCGTTCGCCCAGTCGTTGAGGGTGAAGAAGGCGGCGTAGCCGGAGTCGAACCCCTCGGACCCGCCGTCCGCGGCGCCGGAACACCCGGCCAGCGACGCGGCCGTCCCCGCGACCGCGAGCCCGGCGCCCCGCCGCAGCACCGACCGCCGTGAGTGAGTCATACCGATCGGTAGCGCGGGTTAATAGAAAAAAGCTATTATTTCACAACTCTCAATTAATAACTCGGCCGCCGAGAGCGCCCGAGATTAACAACTCCGCCCGGTCGCGCGCGGGGAACGGGCCTCGGACCGACCGCCTCACTCCGTGAGGTCGACGACGGTCGCGTCCGCGAGTTCGGCGAGCGTCTCGGGGTCGACCGCGAACACCGCGCTCGGCGTCCCGGCGGCACCGTAGACGGTGTCGTACTCGGTGAGCGTCGGGTCGAAGACGGTCTGGAGCGCGGCGTCGTGACCGATCGGCGGAACGCCGCCGATGCTCCAGCCGACGACTTCCCGGATCCGGCTCGGGTCGCCCATCTCGGCGGCGTCGGCGCCGAAGTGACCGGCGACCGCGTCGAGGTCCAGCCGATTCGCGCCGCTCGTGACCGCCGCGACGAGGCCGCCGTCGCGTTCGCCACCGGCGAGCGAGACGACGATGGTCGACGCGATGGCGCCCGTCTCGCAGCCGACGGCGTCGGCCGCGGCGGCCGCCGTCTCCGTGCCCGCGTCGAACTCCAGCACCTCGACGTCGACCTCGTACCGATCCCTGGCTCGCTCTTGGAACTCCGCCGCGCGTGGATGCATGCGATCCGAGCCGCGTCCCGCCGGTATCAACCTCCCGGAGGCGGTGAAACTGCGTCCGCGGGCCGGCCGTCGGGGGCCCGTCAGCGGGTCCGCAGTTCGTCCTTGTCCTTGATCACGCGGGCGTCGCCCTCTCCCGAGGTGAGTTCGTTGACGAGGTCGTAGAGGTCGTTCTGGAGCCCAGCCGGGAAGGTGAGGACCCCCACCCACGAACCGTCGTTCTGCCACTCCTCTCGCTCTAAGTCGCCGAACTCGCGGATCTGCGCCTGTCCGGACCCCGCGTAGTCGGCGGGAAGCTGGACCGCCATCGTCACCTCCTCGAACCGGATCGGGATCACCGGTCGGAGCGCGTCGAGCGCGTCGTCGACCTGGTTCTCGACCGGCTCCATCGGGTCGATCTGGAAGCCGGCCTCCTCCAAGGCGCGCTCGATCCGCTCGGGCGGGTGCGGCGAGTCGTCCATCTGCGGGTTCACGGCGTTTCGCGTGATGGTGGTCACGAGCTGGTTGTGCTTCCGCTCTTGCATCTCCGCGCGCTGCTCGGCGGTGATCTGGATCTCCCCGCGCTCGACGACCTCGGGGATGATTTCGAGCGGGTCCGTGGTGCCGAAGACCGTCTCTAAGTCCTCCTCGGCCGGTCGATCGCCCCGCGAGGCGTTCTCGAAGACGTCCTCGGCCGCGATGACCTCTTCGAGGTCCCCCTCGAACTCCCCGCGCTTGATCGCGAGCGCGGCGTCGGGGTCGATCAGGACCTCGAAGCGCTCCCCGTGTGACTCCAGTCGGGCCGTCACGGCCTCGTCGAGCGATATCATACCGAACGATACCACCCCCGCGGGCAAAAAGCCTCCCGCCGTCACCGGCCGTCACGTCGAATCGGATTGCCGGGGGCCGAGTTCGCGCGCCGCGGCCGACTACTCGGTCGCCGCCGGCCGCTCGTCGTCCCAGTCCTCGCGGCACGACTCCGAACAGAAGTGTCGGTGGACGACGTCGTCGCCGTCGACCCACGTGACCGTCCGTCGCCCGGTCCCCAGCGCCGGCTCGCCGCACGCGGCGCAGCTCGGTGCGGACTCCTCGTCGACGTCCTCCTCGAGTTCCGAGGTCGGATCCACCATACCTCCCCGTTCGCCCGGGGACACTTGAACCCGCGAAGGGCGGCAGTTCTGGCCACGGCTGTGGCTACCGTTCCGGCGGCCCCCGCTCCCGGTGCGTCTCGGCCGCTATCGCCGCGTCCGCGCGTCGCGGTCGGTCGCCTTCAGCGACGGGTGTTTGACGGTCATCTCTCGGTCCGCGCTCGGACCGACGACGGTCCGCTCGCGGCCGTCCGGCCACCGCACGTCCACGCGCAGCGGCTCCGCGCTCCCGAGCCCGAAGTGGGCGACCGGCTCCGTCTGACAGAGGCAGCCGCCGCCCGCGTCTATCGTCCGCCGCTGGACCCCGTCGGCGGTCTCTAAGGTGACGACGGCGCCGCGCGCCGGCGCGCCGTGGCGCGTCGTCGGCCGCACGCGGAGCCAGCCGGCGTCGGGCGCGTCAGGGTCCCCGTAGGCGGTCACCGGCTGCGCGGCGACCTCGCCGTGGACGACGAGGAGCTCGAGGGCGCCGTCGCCGTCGAGGTCGGCCGCCACCGCGCCGGTGCCGAACCCGTCCGGCTCCGCGGCCGCGCCGAGGTCGACGGGCTCCCACTCCGGCGGCTCGTCGGGGCGGTCCACGCGCTCGAACAGCCGGTTCTCGGCGCCGCAGACGTTGAAGAAGAGCTCCTCTCGCCCGTCGTTGTCGAGGTCCGCGGCGACGACCGTCCGGACCGGACCCACGTCGCGGAGCGGATCGGGGGCCACGTCGTCGTAGCCGCCGTCCGGCGAACAGCGGAGGAGGCGGCTCGGCGCCGACTCGTTGCCGACCGCGAGCGCGAACGTCCCGCCCTCGTCGACGAGCGCGGCGCCGCGCGTGTCGCCGCCGGGGTCCGAGAGGTCGGGGCCGCCGTCGGTCCGGGCGTAGTGGCCGTCGCGGTTGCTGAACAGCCGGTTCGGCCCCCCTTCGACGCCCGCGAACAGGTCGCCCTCGCGGGAGCGGTACGGGACCGCGAGCAGCGACCGGCAGCCCCCCTCGACCTCTAAGCCGACCGCCTCGGCCATGTCGGTCACCTCGCCGTCGTCGCCCAGCTCGTAGAACGCGAGCGGGGCGGCGTAGCCGGAGACCGCGACGCCGTACCGGCCGGTCCCGAGCCGGTCGAGGGCGGCGACCGACCGGCCGGCGCGGACGTCGATGCGGTCGGCGTTCACCTCGCGGGCGAAGACGTCCGTCCAGCGGTACCGGTCGGCCTCCAGGCGGCTCAAGAGGAGGTCGGGGTCGCCGCCGTCGACGCCGCGCGCGCAGTTGTGGACGTACACCTCCTCGCAGCCGTCGGCGTCGAGGTCGGCCGCGCACACCCCCATTCCGTGGCGCGTCCCGTCGGCGACGATGCCGCAGGCGGTGTCGGAGAAGCGGTCGTCCTCCCGGGCGTATAGCCGGTTCGGCTCGCCGTAACCGGCGACGAAGACGAGCGGCCCGCCGCGGCCGGGCGTCACCGCGACGCCGTACCCCCGCATCGGGCGCGCGTCGTCGACGAGCGCGGACCGCTCCGTGAACATGGCCGCCCGTCACCGCTCCGAGAATATGAACGCACGGGTTGGATACGGGCAGCGACCGGCGGGAGGAAATGGACGCCGCGCCTACAGGTTCCGTTCGATGTACCGGTTCACCCGCGAGATCCGGTCCGCGTCGAACGTCCAGAGGCCGCGCCAGACGCGCGGCTCGGTCTCGACCGCGAGGAGGCCGACGCCCCCCTCGATCCCCCGGACGAGGTCGCTGTCCGGGTCGCTCTTTGCCGGATGGGGCCCCTCCGGGGGGCGGTACACCACGAACCAGCTGTCGGTGAAGTCGGGGTTGTCGCCGGCGTGGATCACCGCGTCGAGGTCCGCCGGGAGCTCGTCCGGCACGCCGTAGAGGTGCGTGTCGACGCCCGTGGCCGAAATCCGCTCGTACACCTCGCGCGTGCCGACCTCGTCGTCGATGCGCGAGAGCCGCTGGAACGACGAGCGCAGGGTGCCGTCGCCGGCGGTCCACGCCGCCCGCTCGATGAACCGCGAGATGGTGATCAGGAGCAGCTTCTGTCGGTTCGACTCGGGGTACCCCCGGAGCGTGAACGTCGCGTCGTCGAGGCCGCTTATCACCGAGGGGAGGTCGACGTCCGCGAGCGACCGGCTCCCGGTGATGTACAGGTCCGAGTTGACGAACAGCACCGCGTCGCCGAGCTCGCCGAGCGTCGAGCCGGCGACCACCTCGTCTCCCTCCATGAGCAGCACGAGGTTCTCGATCTCGTCGGGGTCGTCGCCGTCGAAGGGGACGTCGTCGTGGCGGCGCAGCACGTCCACGTCGATCGATGGGACGGCCTCGCCCGCCCCGTCGACCACGGCGGTCGTCGTCAGCTTCCGGGCGGTCAGCCCGCCCCGTCGGTCGGGACCGGCGATCCCGGCGCCGTCGGTCGCCGGTCGCTCGGCGTCGCCCGGCGTGACCCGACCGTCGACCACCCGTACTGCGTCGTCGCCGAACGTGTCCACGAGCATGTTCAGGACGGGATCCGGGTCGGTTCGGTTGACGATGACCACGGAGCGCTCGGGTCCGTCGAAGCGATCGAGAAACTGTTCGAGAGTCACGTGGGCCGGAGTCGGCGAGTTCGGTTGATAAGAATTCCCACTCGGTTATCGGGCCTGAGAACGACCGGCGCCGCCTACGCGCCGAGCGCGTCCTCCAGCAGCTGGAGGGGGTGTTCGATCTCGTAGCCGGTGCCGTGTTCCATCTGCATCGCGCAGGTCGGACACTCCGTCATCCCGACCTCGCCCTCGGCGTCCTCCATGTGTTCGAACATCTCCGCGCCGATCTCCATCGACTTCTCGTACTTCTCCTCCTTCCAGCCGTAGGTGCCGGAGATGCCCGAACAGGAGTCGCCGACGTCCTCCATCGTCACGCCGTCGACGTCGCGGAACGTCTCGACCGCCTGCCGGGAGAGCCCCTGGTTGCGGGCGTGACACGGCGCGTGGTACGCGAACGCGCGCTCGTCGTCGAGCCCGCCGGCCGCGTCGAGTTCGCCCTCTAAGTCCTCGTGGATCCGGAGGTACTCCAGCGCCTCGAAGGTGTGCTCGGCGAGGTCCTCGATCCCGTGGAGGTCGAACAGCTCGGGGTACTCCTGACGCAGCGACATCGAGCAGGAGGTGCAGGAGGCGATCACGTCGGCGCCCTCGCCGATGGCCTCCACGAGGTTCTCGACGTTCGTCTCGGCGTGGCGGCGCGCGTCGTCCAACATCCCGTTCGCGAACATCGGCGTGCCCGAACACTTCTGGGGCGGCACCATGACCTCGTAGCCGAAGTGCTCGTAGACGCGGACCATCGCCTTGCCGACCTCGGGAGTGTTGTAGTTGGAGTAGCAGCCGTGGAAGTACGCCACGCGCTTGTCGGGGTTCTCCACCTGCGCCCCGCCGCGCGCCTTCCACCATTCGCGGAACGTCTCCGTGGCGAACTCGGGGAAGTCGCGCTCCTTGGGGATCCCCATCACCTTCTCCATCGCCCACCGCGCGGGCCCGAAGTTCATCGCGAACGACGCCGTCCGCGGGAACTTGCTCGCGAGGCTCGCCGACGTGCGGTAGTTGGCCAGAATCCGATTCCGAATGTACTCGACCGAGAGCTTCTCCATCTGCCGCTCGACGAACTGCCCGCGGGCCTCGTTGTGCATCTGCGAGAGCGGCACGGAGGAGGGGCAGGCGTCATCACAGCGCATACAGTTCGAACAGGAGTTGATCGACTCGTCGATGTCGTGGTCGTCCTTCCGCTTGAGCCGCCACTGCTCGGGGCCCTGGAACTTCGGGCCGGGGAATTCGTCGTCGACCTCCGCCACCGGACAGGAGGTATCGCAGCTCGTACACTTGTAACAGGAGTCGGCCCCTTCGCGGAGGTCGAGGTCACCGCCCGGGAACACGTCGACGGGGTCGTACGCGTCGGGGTCGAGCTCGGCCGAGTCCGTTCCACCGGTCGCGCTCTCGGCCCCGCCCGAGGCGCTCTCGACGCCGCCGTCGGTGGCGGCGCGGTCGGCGGCCGGCCCCCCACCGGTCCGCCCCGCGTCGCGGCCGTCAGTCGCATTCGCCTCCGGAATCTCCCCCTCATCGGGAACAAAGATGGACGGCTGCTCGTCGCGACCGGCCTCCGGGACGCCCGGGGTCGGCCCGTCGACGCTCGGTTCGCTCGCTCGGTTCGAATCCCCTGCGTCTCCGTCGTCCTCCGTGTGTCGTGTCATTGGTTCGCCTCCGTCGCCGCCTGCCGCCCGGCCACGATGCCGGTCGCGAGCGACACCCCGCTCGCGGACTTCTCCCGCGCCGCGTCCGCGCCGCCGACGACGCCGCCGGCCGCGAACACGTTCTCGTACTGTACCTCGCCGTCAGCGTCCGTGGGCCGACACCGCTCGTCGGCCCGGACGCCGAACCGCGCGTACGGCTGGTCGCCGAACGCGTCGTCGACGAACCACTCGTACCGGTCATCCGGCTGGTCGACGTACAGGTCGAAGACGGGCTCGCGGACGCCCTCGCGGTCGGAGTCGAGCCCCTTCCCGACGAGGCCGCCGGTCGCCAGCACGAAGGCGTCGGCGCCGTACGGCGCCGTCCGCCCCTTCCGGTCGACCGCGACCGCCTCCACCCGACCGTCGCTCGCGGACTCGACGCCGACGACGGGATTGCCGGTCTCGAACCGGACGCCCTCGGCGTCGAGCGCGTCGAACAGCCGGTCCTCCAAGCGGAGCCCCGGGAGGCTTGGCGGCCCCATTGGGATCTCGAACACGTCGGCACCGAGCCGGTCGGCGAGCTCCTCGCGGACCTCTTCGCCCCGGTCGTCGCCGAGGAACGCCGGGAAGCCGACGCGCTCGACGCGCTCGACGCCGCCGGACTCGTCGACGGCGTCGTGGAGGTGCGGCGAGACCGCCTTCGCGAGCGCCTCGCGGGCGGGAGTCCCGTCGATCGCCTCGTCGTGGTCGAGCGCCTTCGCAAGCCGGGTTATCTTCGCGTCGGCGCGGAACGCCTCCGCGAACTCGACTTCCGCCCCTGCCACGTCGAACGGGACGCCCGCCGCCTCCAGCCGCCCGGCGAAGGCGCGTGCGTCGTACTCCGTGAGCGACCGGAACCCGACGACGAGCATCGGTCGGTCGTCGCTCGCGAGCCCGGCCTCGGCGGCGGCGGGATACCGCGCCGTCGGCTTCACCGCGCCGCCGAACGTCGGCACGAGGGCGTTGCGGTCGGTGTGGCCGCCGCGGTACGCGTCGCCCGCGAGGTCGTCGAACAGGTCGAGCCCGTCGCGGAGCGCCTCGGTGCCGACGATTTGGTAGGGATGGCTCTCGGGGAGCCGGTCGACCCCCTCGAACGGCTCCGCGAGCGGCCCCTCGGGGTCGGGCCACTCGTCGGGGTCGAGCTCCCGACCCGCGGTCGGCGGCCCGTCGCGCAGCGGCTTCGCCGGCTCGGTCGCCGGGACGTAGCCGAGCGCGTCGATCAGCCCGGAGGCCTGTCGCAGCGTGCTCGCCTTGTGGGAGACGAGCCGCACGTCCGCGCCCTCGCGGGCGGCCGACACCGCCGCCGTGACCGCGGCGAGGCCGCCGCCGACCACGAGGACGTCGCTGTTTATCGCCATTCAGCGCCCTCCGTCGGTGGCCACGGTACCTTCCTCGCCTCCCGACCCGTCGACATCGGTCGCACCGGCGTCGGCGCCCGCGTCGAACGCGCCGAAGTCGACGTCCTCGTCGCGGCTCGCGGGGTCGCCGTCGCGGTTCATCGTCGTCGCGTGGAGCATGTGATTCAGCATCGCCTGCGAGAGCTGTTCGCCCCACAGCGCGTGGCGCTGGCCCTTCCAGCGCTCCTGATACAGCTCGTCCTCGGCGTCGCGGACGACCGGTTCGGGGTACTCCTCGGCCAGCTCCGCGGCGATCCGGTGCGTACAGAAGCCGCCCTGACAGTTCCCCATCGAGGCGCGGGTCCGCAGGCGGACCGCGTTGAGGTCGGAGCCGGCCTCGCCGATCGCGTCCTGAACCTCCGCGCGGGTCACGCTCTCGCAGTTACAGACGATCGGGTTCGGGTCGTACTCGTCGAGGACGTCGTCGGCCCGCGAGCCGAGCCGCTGGCCCGAGCGCCGCGCCACCGGGGAGCGGAGGCCGAACTCGTCCATCAGTTCCTCCATGCGCGCCTCGCTCTCCGAGCCCGGCAGCGGCGCCTCGGCGGTGTCGCAGGTCGCCTCGTAGTCGAGCGTCTCGCAGACGTGGTCGGAGATGGATTCGGCCATCATCCGGTAGGTGGTGAGCTTCCCGCCGACGATGGTCGTCATCCCCGGCAGGTCGTCGCGGTCGCCGTGGTCGAGGAGGAAGTAGTCGCGCGTGATGTCCGTCGGGTCCTCGGTGCCCGTTCCCGGGGGCTCGTAGAGCGGGCGGACGCCCCAGAACGACCGGAGCGTCCGGGCGTCTTCGAGCGCGGGCACGAGCTCCGAAAGGGTCTCGATCATCAGGTCGACCTCCCAGTCTTCCTCGGGGTAGTCCTCGGGGTCGTCGACCTCCTCGTCGGTCGTGCCGAGGATGCAGGCGGTCTCGTGCGGGACGATGATGTCGGCGTCGCCCTTCGGCCGGCACCGGTTGATCACGGTGTCGACCTGCCGGGTGTTCATCACCGTCATCACGCCCTTCGAGGGGCGGACCTCCACGTCGACGCCGGCCATCTCGCCGACGTTGCCCGCCCACGCGCCGGTCGCGTTGACCACGTGGCGCGCGCGGATCTCCTCGGTCGTCCCGGGCTCGCGATGGACGCGTTTCCCGGGGCCGGTCTCGTGTTCGATTTCGACGCCGACGACCTCGCCGTCCTCGACGAGCACGTCGGTCACCGGGGCGTGCGTCTCGACCCGCGCGCCGTGCTCGCGGGCGTCGGCGGCGTTGGAGACGCAGAGGCGGAAGGGGTCGACCGCGCCGTCGGGCAAGGCGATCGCCTTCTCCACGTCGCGCGCGAGGTACGGCTCGCGGCGCCGCGCCTCCTCGCCGTCGATCACCTCGACCGGGATGTCGCACGCCTTACACCCCTCCAGCTTCTCCTGGAAGTACTCCTCGGAGTCCTCCGGTCGCTTGACGAACAGCCCGCCGGTCTCCTCGACGCAGTGACCCGCGATGTCGCGGAGGACCATGTTCTCCTCGATACACTCCTTCGCGCTCTTCCGGTCCGAGACCGCGTAGCGGCCCCCGCTGTGGAGGAGGCCGTGCATCCGTCCGGTCGTGCCGTGCGTCAGGTTCCCCTTCTCGACGAGGACCGTATCGAGCCCGCGCCGCGCCAGGTCCCTGACGACGCCGCACCCCGTCGACCCCCCACCGACGACGACGACGTCCACTTGTCTGTCCATGCGAGGCCCTTGGACCACGACCACTTTACTTTACCTCCCGAGGCGTCCTACCCATAACTATCAGGGTCATTCAAGTAGTGTAATCGCTGTCGGTGCCGGTGCGTTTATATACTATACTTTTTCATTCCCGCCGGTATCCGGATTTTAACAGGAAGATTATTATGGTAGTACATTATGTTCACGATTGGCGTGGTAGCTTCCGTGAAGATATGTCGCGGCGGCGTCGATACGCCTCGCGGCCGCCTCGGGTCGGCTCCGGACGGGTCTGACCGAGCGGACGCGCGACGCGACAGCGGACGCGGCGTCGGGATCGCTCTCGACGGCGAGTGCGACCCGGCCACCGCCGCGCACGGACCAGCGCCACAGGAGGGATCCACAACATGACACAGTACGTCGGTGCGATAGACCAGGGGACGACCGGCACCCGATTCATGGTGTTCGACCATGAGGGCCAGGTCGTCGCGAACGCCTACGAACAGCACGAACAGATCTACCCGAACCCGGGCTGGGTCGAACACGACCCGATGGAGATCTGGGAGAACACCCAGCAGGTCGTCCTCGACGGCCTCGCGGACGCCGGGCTGGAGGCGGACCAGCTCGAAGCGATCGGCATCACCAACCAGCGCGAGACGACCATCGTCTGGGACAAAGACTCCGGGCGACCGGTCCACAACGCCCTCGTGTGGCAGGACCGGCGGACGACCGACCGCGTCGAGGAGCTCCAGGAGGCGGACAAGGTCGAGGAGATCCGCGAGAAGACCGGCCTCGAGGCCGACGCGTACTTCTCCGCGACCAAGACCGAGTGGATCCTCGACAACGCGGAGCCGCTCAAGATGCAGAGTTCCCGCGGGGGCGACCTCCGCGACCGCGCCCGCGCCGGCGAGCTGGTGATGGGCACCATCGACTCGTGGCTCATCTACAACCTGACGGGCAACCACATCACTGACGTCACCAACGCCTCCCGGACGATGCTGTACAACATCCGGGACCTGGAGTGGGACGACGAGCTGCTCGACGAGTTCGACGTACCGAAGGAGATGGTGCCCGAGGTGCGCCCCTCCTCAGACGAGGACTACTACGGTCACACGGACCCCGACGGCTTCCTCGGCGAGGAGGTGCCCGTCGCGGGCGCGCTCGGCGACCAGCAGGCCGCGCTGTTCGGCCAGACCTGTTTCGACGAGGGCGACGCGAAGAACACCTACGGCACGGGCTCCTTTTACCTGATGAACACGGGCAACGAGGCCGTCGAGTCCGACCACGGGCTCCTCACCACGATCGGCTTCCAGATGTCCGGCGAGCCCGTCCAGTACGCGCTGGAAGGCTCGATCTTCATCACCGGCGCCGCGATCGAGTGGCTCGAGGACGTCGACCTGATCAACAACGCGGCCCAGACCGCGGAGCTGGCGCGCTCGGTCGACTCGACCGACGGCGTCTACATGGTCCCGGCGTTCACGGGCCTCGGCGCCCCGCACTGGGACGGCCGCGCCCGCGGCACCATCGTCGGGATGACCCGCGGCACGAGCAAGGAGCACATCGTGCGGGCGACGCTCGAATCGATCGCCTACCAGACCCGCGACATCGCCGAGGCCATGGAGGCCGACTCCGGCGTGGAGACGACGAGCCTCCGCGTCGACGGCGGCGCGGTGAAGAACAACTTCCTCTGTCAGCTCCAGTCCGACATCATCCAGACCGAGATCGCGCGGCCTGAGGTCGACGAGACGACCGCGCTCGGCTCGGCGTACGCCGCCGGGCTCGCGGTCGGCTACTGGGACAACGTCGACGAGCTGCGCGACAACTGGCAGATCGACCGCGAGTTCACGCCCGAGAAGGACCAGGCGGAGGTCGACAAGCTGTACAGCCGCTGGGACGACGCGGTCGAGCGCTCGAAGAACTGGGCGATCGACGAGGAGGACGAGTAAATGAACGAGCTCCTCCTCCAGATCCCGGTCCTCGGGATCGAGGTCAAGCTGTTCGTCATGCTGCTCATCACCGCGCTGGCGGGCGGCGCGTTCGGGGCCGCGATCGGCGCGCTCCCGGCGTTCATCTTCACCGGGTTCGTCGTCTTCCTCGGCGAGGGTATCGGCATCCTTCAGCGACAGATCGGCGCGATCGAAGGCATCCCCGCGGGCGAGCTCGCCGCGGGCATCACCGGCGTCATCGGGTTCGGTGCCATAACCGGCCCGCACATCGCGTTCGCGGGCGGCGTCGCCGCCTCGGCGTACGCGGGCAAGAAGTACCCCGACATGAACCCCGCCGACGGCGGATATCACTTCGGGAAGGACATCACGTACGCGTTCGGCACGAAGCCGGACATCCTCGCCGTCGGGGCCGTCTTCGGCGTGATCGGGATGCTGCTCACCCGCGTGCTGAACGGCGTCTTCATCAACGTCATCGGGATGACGCCGCCGACCGACTTCATCGCGGTGTCGGTGTTCGCGACCGCGTTCCTCGCCCGCCCGGTGTTCGGCTACCCGATCGTCGGGAAGCCGGCCGGGAAGGGGCTGCTCGACATGTCGCCGTTCGAGCGCGGCGACATGCATCCGCAGGCCGACGGCGGTCCGGAAGAGCACGCCGGCCGGCCGGCGACCGAGCCGTGGCTCCCCCACCAGTACAAGTGGTCCGGCGTCGCCGCCATCGGCCTCGTCGGCGGTATCCTCGGCGGGTACATCTACCTCCAGACGGGGAGCATCTTCCTCGGCTACGGCATCTCGGCGATCAGCCTGCTGTTCCTGAACCTCGGCGTCGAGAAGATCCCGGTGACACACCACATCACCCTGCTCGGCTCCGTCGGCGCCGTGATCGGCGTCGGCGCGTTCGGGGACATCGGCGCGGTGACGCCGCTCGCGTCGGTCGGGACGAGCGGCGCCGTCGTCGCGCTGCTCGCCGGCGGCGTCCTCGGGGCCCTCAGCGGCCTCGTCGGCGAGGTCACCCAGCGGCTGTTCTACTCGCACTCAGGGACCCACGTGGACCCCCCGGCGATGGCCATCGCGATCATGATGCTCGTCGTGGGCGTCCTCGCCATCCTCGGCATCCTGCCGAACGCCGGGTACCTCTGAGACCGCTCGCGGGAGCCGACGCCGCGTCGGCTCTCCCGTAGCGGCCTGGGACCGTTCCGCACGCGAGACACACCCTCCGACCAAGCCGCCGGATACCAATGAGACCAGACCGGACACGCGAACGCCGAGGCGCTCGGTTCGAGAGCGACGGCCGTCGCTCGGCCGGCGTCGCCGCCGCTCGCGGCCGCTCCGTCGCTCCCGACGCACCCGCCGGTCCCGACGCCCCTGCCGCCGACGCCGGTCCCGACCGCGATCGACCGCGCACCGACTCCGCTTCGTGCCAGTTTTGTTCGGCTGTCTCGGAGGGTCGGCCGTGAACATCGACGACCGGATCGAACGGCGGCTCGGCTACGACGCCGGCATGAGCGTTCTCGCCGACTTCGAAGCCGTCTCACCGGTCAGACACGTCGACTCGCCGGTCGGCCGCGGCCCGGCGATAGAGCGGCTCCTCGACGTGTTCGAGCCCGCCTTCTCCGGCTCGCTCCCGCCGAGCGTCTACGTGTACGGCCCGAAGGGGAGCGGGAAGTCGGCGGTCGTCTCCGCGCTGTTCGACCGGCTGGCGAGCCACAGCGGTCCGCGGCGCGCCATCCAGACGACGACGCGGGCGGTCGAGCCGACGATCCCCGGGTTCGTCTACGTCGACGCTCGGAAGGCGTCGACCCGATTCCGGCTGTACCACGCGATGCTGGCCGCGATGAGCGACGACCCCGTCCCGGACCACGGGATCGGGACCGAGGAGCTGGCCGACTCGCTGCGCGACGCGATGCGCACGGGCCCCGACCTCGTCGTCGCGGTCGACCACACGAACGAGACCGAGACGCCGACGGCGGCGACGCTGATCGACTGGCTGAACGACGTTGGCGATCGGGTCACGCCGGCCTGTATCGGCCGCGACCCGCCGGACGCGATCGACTGGGAGCCCGAGACGACCGTCGAGTTCGCGAAGTACCGCCGGCACGTGCTCGTCGAGCTGCTGACGAGCCGGTGTTCGACCGGGCTCGGCCGCGAAGCGCTCTCGCACGACCAGATCCGCGAGATCGTCGAGTGGGCCGCGGGCGACGCCCACGACGCGCTCGCCGCCGTGATGGGCGCGGCGGTCAACGCGGAGCGGGCGGGGGCGTCGACGGTCCGCTCCGGCGACGTCGACGCCGGCATCGACGGCGTCCCGCGCCCCTGCGTGGCGCTGGGCCGGGTGCTCGCGCTCCCCGAGAGCCGCCAGCGCCTCCTCTACGAGCTCGCCGGGCTCTCCGAGGAGGAGCGGTCGACGGTCGGCGTGGCGACCGAGGCCATCGCCGCCCGCCCGGGCGTCGACCTCTCGGCGTCGACGGTGCGGCGCGTGCTCTACGAGCTGGCCGACGCCGGCCTGCTCGAACGCGTCACCGTCCATCAGAGCGACGGCAAGGGGCGCCCCCCGAGCCGGCTCGTGCCGCTGTTCCCGACGGTCGTCTTCCGCGAGCTGTTCGACCGGCGCGTCCGGACCGGGTAGCGGCCACGGGGGCGATCCAACCGGATCGACAGCAGCGATGCGTTTTTTTAAGAGGTGTACGCGACGGCGACAGTTGCTTATAAATGTAGGCGGTGGCGCGTGCCTCCGAGTGGCCGCCTTCTGCGGCCGCGAGGAGCACGCGCGAGGGAGTCAGTCGCCGGAGCGAAGCGGAGGCGACTGACGAGGCTGGGGAGGCGTGAGGTGCTGTGCGGTCGCGGTCGGGTGGGGCTCAAAGGGGCAGCCGGGAGGCCTCAGTAGGCGACGTAAGCACCGGAGGGAGCGAGCGAAGCGAGCGACTGAGGAGCGCAACGAGCGTACTGCGGCCTCCCGGCTG